>CAZLIO010000107.1:0-9019 GCA_964559025.1 uncultured Pirellulales bacterium
GACAGAAGCTTGTTCAACAGAATTGGGCTCTATCAGCAGGAGTTTTTCCAGCAGCTCTGCTTCAAGCTGCAAGTAGCTTTTCAATTCTTCTGTCATGAGCCGGATATCGGCTGTCAATTCTACAGGCTCTTTTTCTTCGGGTCCGGTTTGCTCCAAAATAAGGCCAGGACTTTCCCGTATTTCCTTTTGGGCCATTGTCAGTTGAATTTGACGAATCCTGGCCTGTGCCAGAACCAGCCTGAGCTTAATTGTATTAGGGTCATCCTCAGGTCTGTTTGCCAATTCCTTTTCAGCGTCATCAAACTGCTTTGCCCAAATATAAGTCTTGATGCGAAGCTCCCGGCTTCTCTCATTTGGACCGAAATACTTTTCAAAAGCATTTATGGTCTGTATGGCGTCCGAGAACTGATTGAACTCCAAAATAACCTCAACATAATCCAAATGCGCTTCAGGTTTGGTCTGGCCAATTCCTGAATTGAGCGCGCTTATCAGAAATTCTCTGACCGCCCCAACTTCATAAGTGTCCTTAAAAATCTTCGCAAGAGTGTACGAAAGCTGCGCAAATTGTGGTTCACTGGGCCAGGGTAGTTCAGGTGGTTTAAGTGCTTTAAGTTTTTCGTAAGCTGCATATAACTTTCTGATGGCGTCTTCTCTATTGCCCTTTGCAAGCTCAATCATTCCTTTCCATTTAATAACGAGCGGCTCTTCACCACTGCCGGAAATCTGCTCGATTTCGTGCACGGCCTGCTCAGCACCTGCCAGCAAAAGGTCGGTTTGCGCCTGGCTCTGCGGCTCACAAGGCTCAAGTATTTGCTCGATGTAGCAATTTGCGAGAAAAGCATACAGAATAAATCTGTTATTTATCTTAGCCTGACGCCGTGGACCGGGTGCATCCTGTGCATCCGGCAAAGTCAGTGCGTTCTTTGCTGTTTCTATTGCTTTTTCTAACTGCTGCTTTTGCTTATAAATAGAAAATCTGTGATAGAGCAAATTGGCCGCATTTATTGCATAAACCACATTGTTCTCATCCAATTTAATCGCCTGTTCGATGGCTTCAATAGCCTTATCAAGATTTTCGGGTACCAGCCGAGGACCTGAATAGGCCGAATAGACAGAATAAAATTGAGAAATTGCAGCAAATGCCTCTGCGCTGGAGCCAAAGTTGCGCACAAGCGACAAATACTCCGGTTCGAGTGCCCGAATCCGCTCATTCACCAGCTCAGGGCTGCCGCCTTTAGCAAGCATAAGCTTCAGTGCCAGAAGATTAATGTGTGCCTTTGGCTCGGTCCCTGCAATCTGAACTGCCTGCTCCAAAAGCGCCGTTGCCTCCTTTGTAGCCTTGTCTCTTTCTTCAACGTTACCTCGTGAAGCGAAAATTTCCCCTTTTGTGACAGCCGCCCTCGCCAAATACCAATAGGCATCTATATTATTTGGCTCAAACTCCTGTATCTTCTTCAAATCATCAACTGCCTGAGCAAGCGATTCGTCCCTGTTCGTCACTGCCCCCAGAGATGCCATTTCAAGAGCGGCTCTGCCTCTGAGCAGATACAAATACGGCCCCAAAAGCTGCTGACTTCTGTCTTCTGACTCCTGACTTCTGACTTCTGACTCTATCTCAAAGACATCCCATCTGGCCGTATTTTCCATAAGCAGCTCTGCATTCTCTACCACTTTCAAAAATTCTGACGCCTGCTTGTGCACCTCTTGCCAAATTCGACCCGCATTGCCGACAGACATTAGACGTGCACCGCTATCAGCCATTATGTAAATGTACTTCAACCGGCCGTATCGAGCTTTCACATTGTTCGGGGCTATCCTTATTATTTCGTCCCAGCATCCTAATGCAAAGGGCCATTCCTGAATTTCGAGGTACATATCCACCATTTTGAAAAGTATCTCTTCTCTAAGCGGGTCGGTCTTTGCACTCACATATGCACTGCGAAAACTGCTTTGGGCCCTGTCATAGTTTTGTTGTTTTATTTGTTCATCCGTCGCCTGACGTGCTGCTGTTAGGGCGGCCTCGGCGTCTATGATAAATTCTGCCGGGTCTCTGCTCAAATTCAGAATTACCAAAATGGCCACCAAGGCAACAACTATAAAAATCACCGAGCCTATCAGTGCAACTTTTTTGTTTAACCTCCTGTTTGCCATAAATTAACCTCATATATTGGTGAGTGGTTAATTGGTGAGTGGTTAATTGGCTAATTTGTGAGCAGTCAACTCACCACTCACTACTCACTACTCACTACTCACTACTCACTTTTTTGTTTTCGCGTACCGCGCTTTACTTTTCCCAGTCGGGCCTGTCGGGTCTTGGCTCCGCCAGGCGAGCCACCACGGGCCAGTGCTCTGTTTCTAAAATAGGCAAAATCACGGCCAGGAGCTTTTCGCCCGCTTTAACCGCCTGCTCTTTGCCGGGTGGAATCAACGTCTGGTTAAAAACCAGCTCAACCTTGCAAAAATACGAAGATTTGCGGAAAAGGTTCTTATTCAAAGCTATTCGAGCTTCTTCTCTGGAAGCCGCATAATCTTCATTGACCTTAAATAAGTACAAAACCGGGAATTTCTCACCCCCCTGCCAGAGATTGGCCTTTGTACTGCCAAAGACAAGATGTTTTCCCCTGATTTTTTTATCAAAACCGGCATTGTTGTTTATTTCCAACGTTACACTATCGGATGCCAATCTCTGAAAGCCTCCGCCCGCATAGCATTCTTCCGGCACATGCGGCACCCTGTCGGGAAGCTCGTAATAAGTAATAAACAACATACATTTTTTAACAGGACCGTTAGCCGCCGCATCGGTATCTTCCAGAATCCATTGAATATAATCCTCGGTCCCTAACGCTTTGACTATTTCCTCGTTTTCGATTTTGCGTTTGGATATTACTTTGTAAGAAGCTAAATCATTTTCGTCCAAAAGATCCAAAGATTTCTTCAACGGCAGCGGTTCCTTCTTTAGATATACGCCGAAACTTTTTATGGCTATTGACATGCCGGCCCCGGCTGTTGCAAGCACCGCTGCACATATCAAAAAGGCCGGCTGTAAATAAACTCGTATATTGTATCTCATAATCTGTGTTAATCTGTTTTAACCTGTGTAATCTGTGTAATCTGTGTTTTCACATCAAGTATCACCCTGCTGCGGCTTCGGCCTTCGCCGAGACGAGTGTCCACGAACCACAATATCCTTAGTAACCTCTTCCGTTTCTTCAGTAAACAAACTCGACATAAACCACGCCAACAAACCGTATAAGCCAAACGCCAATAGCAGCATTGCCAGTCCAAGCGTATCATGATAAATACCCTGAGCGTATTTGGGATGTATTAGTATATAAATAAATCCTGTAACTGTAACCCGCACGATATTGCAAAATATTGCTATCGGTATTGTGCTGGCCAACAAGATAATTCGCTGCCATATCGGTCGGTAGTGCAAATAGGCCATAGCAACCCCCAAAGCCAAAAAAATCATCAGCAGCCTCATCCCACCGCATGCTTCTGCCACATCAAGCGGTGGCTCCAACTGCCGGCCTTTATAAACCACATCTATTATTACACCCTTAGCCGTTGCTTCCAGCTCATTAACCGAATTCAACAAAGCGCTTGCTATCGCGGCCGCCCACCTTCGCATAGGTATAGTTGCTCCCCTATAAAACCTATTTGGTAATGGTACAGCAAATACCAGAAAACCAACCGGCAGCCAGGTATATCTGACCAAACGCCAACCGCCCAAAAGCAATACAACCGCCCCCAGCGCTGCAATCACGGAAATGTGACGAAAGTATGCGTATCCGGAGGGGCTTACTATGTTAAAAAAATAAAATAATATCGCGCAAACCAGAAAAAACAGACCCAGGTAACTCGGCTTAGTTTGAAGGTTTAGAATCTCTTGTCTTTTTTGATTAACGAAGTACAAACTTAAAAGTGGGATTAAAAAACCATGTCCCCAGCTGCCGAAGTCAGTGACCCATCGTGAAACGATGCTCTCAATTCCGCTGCGAAAAAGATAATAGAACAGCCCCCCAATTATCAATATTTTGATGTAACTATGCAGCCCGAGCTCACGCCACTGTTGTTTTTGACGCGGTGTACTTATTTGTTGTCTTTGGATTCCCATTTAGCAATCTTTTTACAAAATTGGTTCACTCTACATACAATAGAAGAGATGATTTTGTACACTATAGTGTAAACTAACAGCTAAAAACCAAAAAGTAGAACTTTGGAGCTCAACCGTTCTGCGCTTTTCGCTCTACACGTTTATTAGAACCAGCTGGGGATAGGCCTGCTTGTGTAGAAATCCCTATCTGCAAAATTACGGTCATAAACAAAACCAAACCCGTAAGTGGCCCTGAAAGCATTTCGCAGAATTGCGCGCCATCTGGAGGTTGGGTGTGTGCCGACATTGATTAAATCATTCGGCTTTATAAAGAAGTCCGGCTGCTCGCCGCTGGTGATCTTATCCAAATCCACCATTACTATTTCTTCTTTCTTCCTTCCGATCCTTCGTACCACTTCACAGCGTCTCGGCCAGGCCAAAGGTCCCAACCCGCCCGCAGCAGCAATAGCCATCTTCAAAGTCATTGGTCTGCCCGTAATAGGAATGTACCCGGTACGGTTGACATTACCCATTATGCAAAATTCGCCAATAATATCAACAGGTACATGAATAGTATCGCCGGGCTTTATCACGATATTATATCGGGTGTCACCTGCAAGCAATCTGTCGGCCGGTATCCTCATGAGGCGCGTCCCGGCACCGGGCCCACGTTCCAAACCCGGCGGCGCCTGCTCTTTGATTGGACCAACCGGTTTCTCTCCAGGTTCAATTTTGATAACCGGTGCTACCGGAGCTATCGGTTTTGGCAGCTTTGGCGAACCGACTTGAACAGGAACCCATTCGCCGTTCCGGTAAACCCACTCAACATCAACATGCCCTGTTTGCTCTTTCTCTTCTGTTGGCTTCGGTGAAACGCTTTGTTCAGGAATAGAAACCCACTTGCCGTTCTGAAAAACCCACTTAATACGCCCAGGTTCCTCTCTATCCAACGGCTCACTCATTGGTTTCGGCGCAGCAGGTACGGGTGACGATGCCGGTGTGTCCCGATGATTTTTTCGCTCATCTACCCTCTCTTCGACACGAACCAGATCCCTGAACGTCTCCAGCGCGTTTTCGACATTTACCTGCCCATTTAACCACCTTTGTTCACGACGAGAACGCGCATCCAAAGTATTCAATATGTCTTTGACACTTACCGGCTCATCCGTTGTCTCCGGAGCAGCCAACATAGTGGATGATTTCCTTTCACCCTGGGTATCCATCCGGCTCCGTGTACGATTGCTCGGCCATTCAAAAGCTTTCGGCATTCCAGCCGCTTCCCAATCCGTTACCATCTCAGACGAAGATATAACCACTTTACTTTCAGGCCACTGATATTCTGCACGAGGCCGGACCCCGGCACGCCGGGACTGTATATTGCCCGACGTTCTGGCAGTCTCAGGCTCAATAACCTCCAGCTCAAGCTCATCAAATCCCTGTTCAAGGGGCTCATTTCCTCTTGTCCTTTTGTCCCCAACAAAGCGCGAAACGTAAATATAGCTTACATTAAACTGTCTTGGTCCACCTGCTGTCGCAAGCGCATCGGTCAGCCTGAAATCATACCTTGGAATAGAGTACCTGCCCGGAAGAGGCACACCGTCACCTAATATCGAAAACGCCCGCTGCTGGGAGCCGGCTAAAGCTACGATAACCGACGGGTTCTTCAATATGCCCGGAGAAAGAGTTTGCTTTATCTCTTCTTCAAGTTGCGTTTCTGTCAATCCCGCAGCTTTTACTACGCCGACCTCCGGTATGGATATCCTGCCGGTTTCGGTAACAATATAATTATTTACAAATTGAACACCCTCTTGAAGGAGCTCGAAGATAGCTACACTGATAATATCACCTGCCATGAACACATAATCAGACTCCATCGCTACAGTATCTATGGCCAGCGGCTCTTCGGCATCCTCCCAGGCCACCGGCTTCTCCTCAGCCACCCCCAGCGAATCCAGAATTACATTGACTGCAGGAACAGGACGGAATCTGCCTACCTGTGTTGGGTCAAAAAATTTACTGCCACAACCGGATAAAAGAGACAAAAAAAGTAGTAGAATGCAGAAGACAGAAGTCGGAAGCCGGAGGTCAGAAGTCTGACTTCCGTCCTCTGTCCTCCGACTTCTGTCCTCTGTCCTCTGACCTCTGTCCATAGCAGCAAACTTCCAAAAATATCGACCCGCCAACGGCGGGTTTTGATCGGAACCCAGCGTTGCTGGGCTCTGTCCTAAACCCCTGAACCGCAAAAAAACATACCTTAACTTGATGAAATTTATCGGTTTAATGCCTTGCTCGCTTAACTTTTTTTAACTCTTGTAAAGTTTGTTCAGAACCGCTTCCTTATTCAGGGCCGATAATCACTGCAATACCAATATAGACAAAATAGCCGTTCCCATAGAAAATTTTCGCGGACACCGATAAAATTGTGTACCGCAGCGATTGAGCTTTGGCTTACGCATAATTGGTGCGGGATGAGCTTTACCGGTTCGGGCTTATCGTCAGAAAAGTATCCTGTACTAACATATCGCCGGTGTTGTCGTAATCTACAGTTATTAATTTTTAATTTTGTTAATTATTTCTGTAATTTTCCGATAGAATAAGCGTTATATAAATTGTAAGAGACAGTCTAAGATTTGTAAGAAACTAATTTGCCGGCGTTAACTTATGGAGGCGTAAAAAATGTTTAATTCAAAATGTTTGAGAAATGCTGCTGCAGTGGGATTATTGGTTCTGCTTGTTCTTGCCACAGGACTGCAGGCGCAAAGTTCGGCAGGTGACCAGCCGTTGAAGATGATACCGGCCGAGAGTCTGTTTTGTATACGGGTGAATAATTTTGAATATACTTTAAGTCAAATAGACCAGTTCTTAACCGGCGTCTCGCCTATGCCTATGGGGCTGGCGATACTGGCTCGGATGCAATTAGCCAACGTGTTAGGCAGCCCGGAGCTAAATGGCGTGAATATGAATGGTAGTCTTGTGATTTTTGGCGCAATTCCACCCGGCGAACCGACACAAACTAATCCAATTTCAAAAGTGTTCATTGGCGGACTTGTTCCCGTTACAGATTATAGACAGCTTATCAGCGATAATCCCAATTGTGGCCAGCCGGATGAGAAAGGCATCTCTAAAATCACAAGCAACGGGACACCCATTATGCTGGTTACACAGGCCGGCAACTATGCGCTCATAAGCTGGGCGAATGATTACGCCAAGCTGGTTGCGATGGCAAAAGTGATCTCAGCCACCAAAGCAGCGGGACTTGCCAGTACCCTCGATGCCACTGAGGCAAAACTGGCTATGACAGAACCAATCTGGGCATACGGTAATGTGCAACAGGCCTCCAAGACTTTCGGGAACATAGTGTCTGGCAAAATTGAAGAGTTCAAAACAAACATGAAAAACATCAAAGCCAAAGACCCGAACACACCGCCTATGATGAACACAGAGAATATAATGAATATGTATGCCGGCATTCTTGAGACGTTGATGAAAGAAACACAATACCGGAGGAGAGTAAGCCACCCAAAACCCCCTGTTTTGAATATTACCAAACCCATCTCCGCTGTCCCCGGGACGGATATGGCAAATATGTTTGTCGCAGATACCTCAGCGAACCAAGAGAACAAGCTCTTGGAGTATCTGGAAGATGGGGCGATGATGAATTTCGGTTTCAAAATAAACTCGTCTTTCTGGAAGCAGCTCAACATCAAGAGTATCGATTTGCTTGCCGTTATGGCCGGTGAAAATATGACCACCAAGGATATCGACAGGATGAAAGCTCTTGCGGCAGATGTGATTGACTGTGTTGGTGGGCCGATAGCGTGTTCAGCTTCGATAGATACCAAGACCAAGCCGCCCTTTGTAGCTAAGTATGTTACAGCGGTCAAGGATAAGGAAAAATTCAACCGGCTCATCGAAGAAGCTATGCAGATGATGAACACCAGCGGTATTATGGATTTTTATAAGGACATGGGAATAGAAACCGGCTTTACGATACAGCGGAGCGTTGACCGTTACAAAGACGTCTCAATAGATTCGGCGAAGTTCACGATGAAATCAACGGATGCCAACTCACCGCAGGGACAAATGATAAATGTTATCTACGGCGGCGGATTTGATTACCAATGGGGTATGGTTGATGGGCTGTGGGTTTGTACCATCGGCAGCAATGCAAACTCGGCGATACGTGAGCTGATCGACCAGGTAAAAGCCGGCGGCCCAAAACAAATTGGCGATGAAATGAAGACAGCTTTGACGTTACTGCCGGAAGCGGATAAAGCTGATTTCGTGGTGACGTATAATTTTCTGCGATTGTTCAAGATGGCGACGGCTATGGTACCTGTGCCAATCCCGCAGATGGATATTCCAACCAAGAGCAATATCGTTTTTGCAGGTAAGGCCGACAATGGAAAAATGGTCGTGGATATCGCCCTGCCAAAAGAGCATTTGATGGAGATTATGGCGGTCTTTATGAAGATGCAGCAACAAATGATGATGATGCAGCAGCAACAACAACAAGAGACGCCGATGCAATAGAAGAGTAAGATAACCAAGTAAAGATGAGAAAGTCAGTGCCCTATCAAAACTCAATTGTTGATTGTCAAGTGACAGAATACTACTTTGCACGTTTAAAAGTATGATAATCTATTTTAACTAATCGCTCTTGCAAATTGCCGCCGGCATCGGCCTTAAAAATCTCTATCCCGACAGGAACACGAACGCCCTCTTTCTCAACTTCGGTATAGTCATAACCGCGAACCGCTAAAAAATCATCTCCACTCATATAGTCAAACAAAATCATATCGACTAATGAGCTGTCACGGTCCTGATAGAAAACCGCTTTAGACAAAGGACGAGCGGGTTCGAGCTCAGCCCCGGCAATTGGCCTGCTTCGCCTGGTAATTGGGTAATACCATTGCCCCTGGA
>CAZLIO010000108.1:0-8947 GCA_964559025.1 uncultured Pirellulales bacterium
GCACAAAGAACCGGCATTCACTACATTTTTCATCCTCTTTCATATTTCACCTTACTTTCTTAGCTTCTTTTAATCTATAAGTTCTCAGCTTTCCGGTCAACATTTCTTTTCAAAAGTTCCCTCCTGCCTGCCCCTACATTTTTTTAGCAGGGGCCAATTGGTGCGGTGTCATTCCTGCGAAAGCAGGAATCCAGGTCGAGTTGTATAAATCAAATAATAATGCAAGGAATTCGCCGTGAGCGAACCTTTGGTGTCGAATCCCGATTAAAACCATCGGGACAGGTATTGAATTGAGTTCCTCCCCTCCATTTAACCACTAACTATCGAAGATCCGCCGTCTTTTGGCAGACTCACCAATCACCACAACCAGCGATAAGTTTCATTTGTATTGAATATCAACGACGCCGTAACCGATATCACCATCCTGTTTATTCATTTTTTGTACTGGATACTTTTTCCCGTGTACATTAACAAGACCATGGCCCATATCACCGTATATCGGACTCGCTCTGTATACTGGATACTTTTTCCCGCTTACCTCAATGACGCCATAGCCGAGGTCACCCTCCAGTTTAGTCGTTCTGAAAACAGTAAGGAATGCCATTGTTATTTTTCCCATCCCCCCTTTCCTGTAAAGGTCTTGCTCACAATATTTCATTTTTTGCCCTGATACTCAATTATCGGGGATTCAGAAGGCATAAGTCCATCGGGGAATCCCTGTATTTAGGGTGCGAAAAATATGGAATCTACAACGAGATTGAAAAGTGTATGAAAATTCGGGACAGTTATTGAAGAGATTTCCTCCCCCTCATTTTACCACTCACTACTCACCAATTACCACTTCTCATGTGTCAGTCAGTGTTATAAATAGTCCGTGTCAGTCAGTGTTACTCTGCGCCGCACCAAAATCGAGAAGTATTTTCGTCCTTATGCAGCCAATCGGCCCGGCCGTCGAAGAAAAGATTGTTACAGCCATTGCCGCGATGTCGATCACCGGATATCCGTCGGGTAAGGTTACTACCCTTGGTGGTTTCTTCCGACGCGGGCAAATGCGTCCTCGACCAAACATCCAGATAGTTCATCCTGGACAAAATATCCAGCTCATATTCGTTCCGAACGACAGGGCGCCACTCTCCAGCCGAGTTATCGGCCATATAAATCCGCTGGGCAGGGGACTTGACATTGCTGAGCATAGTCGGCTCATCCATTTGGTTCCCCTGCTCACCGCCTCTTAGACCCGGGTCCTGCATATTCCAGGCGTTCACAACATAATCCACTGTCTGCTCGGCATTTCTGTGGCCGTATTGACCTACTCCGCTACGAGGAAAGGATGGGCACTGATATACATCAACCTCCCTGTAATCTTGGATTTCTCTATATTCTTGGCCTAAGTATGGAATGAACACCAGGATCCATTTCACTTCATGGTCTAATGCACGGGGAATAAAGCCCCCGTTATCATCGGCGTACATGGTCATGGCCATGCCAAGTTGTTTGAGGCTGCTAAGGCAATAGACGGTCCTGGCCTGTTTCCGCACCCGCTGAAGGGCCGGCATCAATATCCCCATCAACAACGCAATAATAGCGATTACCACCAGTAGTTCTATCAGCGTGAATCCTTGTTGTTTGTGCACAATTATAACCACCTTTTCTTAAAATTGCTAAAACAAAACCCACCCATATTAATTATACAATCTGCAAGCCCAAAGTCAATAAAAAAGAAAGTAACCTGTCGGTAAGTCAGTAACAGTTGACAGAACTTAGGTCGTTATGATACTCCATCCGAGCTTATGGTTTTTTTGGTTTTTTCATCATTTTTCTGAACATTATCCTCAGCCTGCCCCGGTATTTCCTTGGAGTCAAAGACAGAAGCTTGCGTTGAAACACTATCCTCAATCCCAGGATCTCCAACCCTATAAGTGCCAGCCAGGAGCCCGGAGAAAGCGGTGTCACCAATGCCAACACACCAAGGATAATCAACACTATGCCTAAGATTATTCTTAAAGCTCTTCGCATGTGTCAATCCGTAATCTGTGCAATCTGCCCTTCAAATCTGTGGTTCAGTAATGTAGGGTATGCCCCGAATACCATTTCGTCCAAAATAGTCAGTGTCAGTCAGTGTCAAGAAGTCAGTGTCCTAAAATAGCATTGAATCCACGTACACGTCCTGGAACTCCGGCTCATGGGCGATTTCGATGTATTCGATCTTGCCGGCTAACTCGCGGGCCTTGTCCCGGCATTGCCGGCTGACAAGTATCATCCGTGCACCGGAAGCAGCGGCGTTACCAACAAAACGAATATTTTCCACAGGAACTGTAGGCAACAGGCCTATTCGCAGAGCACTTTCTTTTCGGATGTAATTGCCAAATGCACCGGCCAAAAGGATATGTTCTATCTCGTAATTTTCAAGGCCGATCCTCTTCTGTAAAAGCCTGATGCCCGCCCGGATGGCAGCTTTTGCTAATTGCATCTGGCGAATGTCCTTTTGCGTCAAAAACACCTTCCGCTCACTTACGTTCGCGGCTCTGTAGAGGCAAAAAGCTAATTGGCCATCCTGTTCGATGATTCGTGAAAAAATGGTCGGTGGGAGCTTGTCCTTCAGTTGTTGCGGCTCGACGAACCGGCCTGTTGCATCGATTATACCCAAATCCAGCATTACCGCCACGGCGTCAATCAGGCCGCTGCCGCATATCGAGCGGGGTGAGACATTTCCTATCACGTCCAAATCTATCCCGATTCCATCGGGATCTTCATTTACAACGACGGCCTCTATCGCGCCTTCAGCCGCTCTGCTGCCACAGGTTATACGTGCGCCTTCCATAGCCGGCCCGGCCGCGCAGCTTGCCGCATAAAGTTTTTCTTTCGTACCGAGCACAAGCTCGCCGTTTGTGCCGATGTCAACGACCAGCGTTGTTTCTTCGGCTGAATCAATATCCACTGCCAGCGCGACAGCGGTTGTATCCGAGCCTACGAAACCCGCTATATTTTCAACGGTATGAATATTGCCGGCAGGGTTCATTTCCAGATGCAGCTGAGCAGCAGGTATATCGTGTGCCTCAAGTGAAAACGCCTTATATGGTGCCTGACCGAGCTGGGTTACCGGCAATTTCAGGAAGATATGGTTCATAGTCGTATTGCCGACGACACACATTTCGTATATGTGCTTTGCTTCGATAGACGTCTTTTTGCAGAGCTTTGTAGTCAGGTCATTTACGCAGTCTATTATGACTTTGTGAAGTTCATTAGATTGTTCGTCTGTTTGTGCGTATGCAATTCTGCTGATAACATCGTCACCATATCGGCTTTGGGGATTGAGGGTTGCTTGCGTAGCGTGACACTCGCCGTCAGCCATATTGATTAGTTTGGCGACGACGGTCGTTGTGCCGATATCGACAGCCAGTCCGAATATATTTTCTGTTGCACCTTTTTCCCGATATTTTTTATGTACAGTCGCAGCCAGTTCGATTTGTGTATCGATGCCGTATTCCAGGATTTTCTGCTCGAAGAATCTGGAACCGGCGGGAATTGTTACTGTAAGGTCGTTTTGAATATGGTGTTGACATGCGAGGACCTCTCGACCGTCCGGTTCGAGGTTTACCAGGCACTTTTTACAGGTGCCTTTACCGCCGCAAACGGTGTTCAGGATTATGCCGGCCTGGCCTGCAGCCTCGAAAAGTGTAGCACCTGCGTGAATGGAGATTTGTTTATTGTCGGGTTTGAAAGTGATTGTGAAGTGTTTCATTCTCGTATCCGCCTGTCAGAAGCGGATGTATCCATCTCGTATCTCGTATCTCGTTACAGCTTTTGCGATATACTTTTGACGAGATACATTTTGTCGCTCACGCTCAGCTTATTTTATGCCGTATTTTCCATTTGGCGCGTCTTTTTTTACTGCCCACTTTGCGCCTACGTCTCGGTTTTGCCATCTATTTCTCCACAATCAGACAAAATTTGTTTATTGCAATATACTTTTAAGCCTTTGGAATATATGATATTATAAAAGAGCTTAAAAGTAAAAAATAAAAATTAAATAACCACGAACAAAAAGTTCGCAGTTCAATTATGAAAAAGAGCCGGACCACACTGTTAGTAAAACTTTTGTCAGAGGCTGGTTTTTCGGCGAACCAAATTGGGATGCAAATATGATACAGTGCAAAGATTGCGAATTCTGTGAGATGGGTCCCTGCGACAAAAGGACCTTCAAATGTGACCCGTTTACTAATATCAAGGAGCCGGAATGTATAGCCAAATGGCAGCTTATCCGCCTGGATATGCTGTTGGCCAGCTATCAGGGAATGCTAAAGTGGTACGGGAAAATGGCACCTCTGCAGGATAAAATCATCCAGTTTATGCAGCGAGAGATAAACGAGCTCGACGAAGCTGACCAATGGAAAACCGATGATGATGATGATGAGCCGGAGGAGGAAGAAGAGGAGGAAGAAGAGGACATTTGACCTGGTTAAAAGCCAGAGGCCCTATGCGTTTGTCCGGTTATCAACGGTGCCAATGCGTTGTTTTCTTCTTCAAAATGGATTAGACGACACCATATAGGACCACCAATTTTATCCGGACTTTGATTTTTGTGGATTTTTGCAATAAATCGTCTCCCCAAGCCGTCTTTATCTACGTAAAAACACTTAAATATGACAAAAAGCAATGACTTAGCCCAGGCAATAATCGGCTGCAAGAACGGTGATTCTAAGTGTTTTTCGCAGATAGTCGATATGTATGCAAGCCGATGTTACGGTTATTTTTACCGTTTGACGGGTAATAACGACGTTAGTGACGAGCTGTTAAGCGAGCTATTTGTCAAGTTAGTGGAGAAAATTGCTTCTTACAAGGGCGGCTCCTTCGATGGCTGGCTGTTCAAAATAGCATCTAATATTTTTCACGATTATTTAAGGAGCAAACAGCGACGGAAAAAATTGCTCGATGTTCAAAAAGAGCAGCTTGAATCACAGTTTACAGAGCCAAAACAATCCGACAACGAGCAAATTGATAAGTTACAGATACAACTCACAAGGCTTGACACGGATATGAGAGAATTGATAATGCTGCGTTTTTATTCGGAACTGAGCTTTAAAGAAATAGCCCTGATGCGGTCCGAGCCGATAGGCACAACGTTGGCAAAGCTGCATCGGGGACTAAAGAAACTGCGGGAGTTAATGGAGGGATAATATTATGAATAATGAAAATCAGGAAAATTTGAAAGAGCTGTTCGAGAAATTTATGGATGCCGAGCAGGCAGAAAGCTGCGCTGAGGACGTTCAAAAAGCCGAAGAAATTCTCCGTAAGCATCCTGCACCCGAGCCTGATGCTATGCTCATAGCCAATATAAAGGCTGAAATCGCCATGCGTCTGCCGGCAAAAAGAGCATATGTGTTTAAGCACATAACTTACAAGACCGCTTGTGCCGCAGCAGCAGTTATGTTCATCACGGCGATAGGCCTGAATTTATTCCAGAAAAGTCCCCGCAAACCCAATGGTATGCAACTTACCTCGATAATACCCACAGCAATTTGGGAGAGTGATGATATTACCGCCGCCGACGCAGACCTGGCGATTTTCACTACCGAAATTGAACAAATTGAAGACGAGCTGATGTCCCTGCAGTTGGGAGAAGACGACGGCAACGGCGACAGCAAAATAACCGAATTAGAGATGGAGCTGATAGAAATTAATAATAGTGATTTCTGGAAGGGATAGAAAAATGGAGTTGACTCGTAGAGTCATCTTAGTTCTGGCCATAGCAGCGGTGGCAACAGTAATCTTTCTGCCTTGCTCTGCTGACGAGAAGAAGGATGAAAAAGACATCTGGATCGAGGATGGACCAAGAGGACCGGGAAGGGGACCGAGACCGGGGCCCGGACGGGGACCGGGACCAGGACGGGGGCCAGGAAGGTTCGAACTAACAGATGAGGAAATTGACCGCATTATGAAGGGCCTGCAAGAAAGCAACCCGGAAAAGGCAAAGGAGCTGGCCGAGCTGCGCGAAACAGACCCAAACCAGTTCAGCTTCGAGCTTAGAAGACACGACCCTGAGGAGTTCGGCAAAATAATCAAAGAGCGTATGGCCAAGTTGTGGAGAGAGAGGCGCGAAGAGTTTCTTGAATGGCTTGGAAAGGCCGTCCCCAGGGAAACCCGGGAATTGGCTAAATTAAAAGAGATAAGTCCGGACCTTTATGCGGAGAAATTTGAGCTCATCAGGAGAAAGTATTGGCGGATTTTTGAAGAGTCAAAGAGAAATCCTGAATTAGCTGATGTGCTTTTAGAAGATTTGCGACTGAAAAAAAGACGAGATGAGCTGGTCAAGAATATCAAGGCTGCACAGAGTGACAGAGAAAAGAAAAAATTAATCGCTGATCTGGAAGAGGTGGTTGCCGGCAGGTTTGACCTGATTGTAAGGAGAAAGCAAATAGCATACGAGAGGCTGCTTAAGTGGCTTGATGAGCTGCGAAAACATATCAGGGAAAGCAGAGGGGATATTACCATCTGGAGAGATGAAAAATTCAAGAATGACAACGTAAAAAAGCGAACTCAGGATTTGATTGGAGAAACTCCAACAGAATTCAAATGGGACTAAGCGACACTGATTGACACAGGATAACTGGTTAGTGCTTAAAAGGAGGGGAAAGATTCTCAATTCAATACCTGTCCCGATGTTTTTAATCGGGATTCTACACAAAAGATTCGCTCACGGCGAATTTCTTGCCTTTCCCGGTAATATCAGCCGGGGCTTGACCTTGTGCCTTATTCATATCCCTTGAGCAGTGACTTGATCTTTTGGGCAAGGCTTTCGAGTTTTGTTTCGACTACATTCCAGATTGTCATTGGGTCCAGACTATCATACCCATGCACAAGAACATGACGAAAACCGATGATATTTTGATATTAAGGAATCTGGGCGGCAACAACCGGCGCAACTTTCTCTAAGCCAATTAAGGCCTCGCCAATAATCTGTAATTCGCGTTCCACAGCCGAGCGAAAGGCACGGTCATTGATATAATCATCAACCGCTTTGTTGACGGTAAATTCGAGCAAAAACTCACAACTGCTGAGCATATCGTAAAGGTATTTTCCCGGCTTATGGTACGGCATAGATTTGCCTCCGGGTTTCGTTGACCTGTTGGGTGAAATATGGATTACGAAGCCCGCCCGGCTCAACAAGGTCGACCGGACGAGCAAATAGCTGTTCCAGAGCACGATGCAAGTCAAAATAATTGTCGAATCGGCGCTGGGTTGCCTCACTGTCAAATTCGACAAGAAAATCAATGTCGCTGGACTTCACAAAATCGCCCCTCGCTGCAGAGCCAAACACATCCAGTCTTTTGACGTGGTACTTTTGGCACAAATCTATCAACGCTTCACGGTGTTTGTCAATTAAGTTGACCATTAAATCCCTTTTGTTTCTGTAACCTTTAACGTTCTACTATCTGTATTCTGTATCTCAAGCTTACAATCTTATCGTCCATTTTCAAGTAATCTGCAATACGAAAATTGAGTATATTTCGACTAAGAGTCTATCCTGATCACTCCTCGTCGGCCAGAGGCGCGAGCAACCAGCGACGAATTTGTTTGCCGAACCGGACTGGGTTTGATAAGATTTTTTTGTTTTGACGAGAATTGATATTTTGGTTGCTGTGGCGTGCCTGCAAGAAGATAAATCTAAAAAAACAATTGACAATATTCCTTGTTTTCTCAGGAGGACTTCCTTGTGAATAGAAATCTACTGATAGCAGCTATTCTGATAGCCTGCATTTTCAACTCAATAGGCAATGCTGAGGAAAAACAGGCGAGGGCCGGGGTGAACTACTTGTTCTCTTACTTCAAAGACAACGGCCAGGACGGCTTGCACCTGGCATACAGTCACGACGGCCTGAAGTGGACTGCCTTAAAAAACGACCGGTCGTTTCTTAAGCCGCAGGTCGCAGGCATGCTGATGCGCGACCCCTGCATCTGCCGCGGGCCGGACGCCACTTTTCACATGGTCTGGACCAGCAGCTGGCGGGAAAAAGGTATCGGAATCGCTCACTCCAAAGACCTCATCAAATGGTCCGAACAGAAATATATTCCTGTTATGGAGCATGAGCCAACGGCGATGAACTGCTGGGCGCCTGAGATTTTTTATGACTCCACGAGCAAAAAGTACCTTATCTATTGGTCCACAACAATCCCCGGCCGATTTGCCGGTACCGAAAACACGGGTGACAGAGATAGAGAGAAACAGCTAAACCACAGAATCTACTGCGTTACAACTAAGGACTTCCAGACCTACTCCAGGGCGAAGCTTTTCTATAATGATGGGTTTAATGTGATTGATGCCACAATCATCAAGGACGGCGACAGGTATGTAATGTTCCTCAAAGATGAGACCAAAGAGCCTGTGGCGAAAAAGAATATCCGTATTGCTTACAGTGATAAACTTGAGGGGCCATACGGCCACGCATCTGACCCGATTTCGCCCGACTGGGTCGAAGGCCCGACCGCCCTGAAAATCAACGATTATTGGTATCTATATTATGATGGATACACACGTCATCGATATGAAGGCCTAAGGTCGAAGGACTTCAAGAATTGGGAGTCAATTACTGATAAGCTGTCCTTCCCTCCCGGTACCAGACACGGAACAGCCTTTATTGTTGAAGATGAAATCCTCACCAAACTCCTCGAATTAAAATAGAGTTATTTATACGCCTTGAGTTCACGAACGTTTATACAGACTCAACGCCCTCAAACGTTCCATGTGGGCTTCTTATTCCATATTTAGTCCTGCAATTTATGCGGGATTTTTCCCATTCCATATTCGACTTTGCATTCAGTCACTGCAAGCATCCGGTATCAAAGATCTCAATATTAACCAATTAGCTAATTAGTTCCTGTTGCGGAAACAGGATTTGTCATTCCCGCGAAAGCGGGAATCCAGTTTTTCGCTCTGGACCCCTGCTTT
>CAZLIO010000109.1:0-8886 GCA_964559025.1 uncultured Pirellulales bacterium
CCCGCCGACAAGACCGGCACATAAATCACTGATGATATCACCATAGAGATTCGGCAGGACAAGTACATCATAAAGCTCCGGCTTTTGAATCAACTGCATACACATATTATCAACAATGCGGTCTTCAAATTCGACGTCGGGATATTTCTTCGCGACCTCGCGGCTTACCTCAAGCCACAATCCGTCTGAGAACTTCATAATATTGGCTTTATGAACGCTCGTTACCTTTTTACGTCCCATCTTACGGGCGTAATCGAATGCGAAACTGACTATGCGCTCTGTAGCTTCGACCGAGATGGGTTTTATGCTTATGCCTGAATCGCTGCTAATCTTTCGGCTGCTGTGTTTGTTTATCCAGTCGATAATTTCAGCCGTGTCATCTTTACCCTTTTGGAATTCAATGCCGGAGTAAAGGTCTTCAGTATTTTCTCGCACTACCACAAGGTCGATGTCACTATATCTGCTGCGCACGCCTTCATAGCTTTTGCAGGGTCTAAGGCACGCATACAAATCCAGCGTCTGGCGAAGATGAACATTTATACTCCTGAAGCCCTTCCCTACCGGCGTGGTAATAGGCGCTTTGAGCGCGACGCCGGTCTTCTTAATCGACTCTACCGTGGCCTCCGGCAGAGGGGTCCCTTCCCGTTCCATTACATCGGTGCCGGCCTCTTTAATCAGCCAGTTTATGTCCGCACCGGTAGCATCAATACATCTGCGCGCAGCTTCTGCAATTTCCGGCCCAATACCATCGCCGGTTACTAAAGTTACATCTGTCATTCCAAATACTCCAAAATCCTAACGGAACCGATACCTTACCTGTTCATCATGGAATTGTCAACGATACGCTTTCCAAATTTGGGATGGGGGGGGGCGAAAGCACACTACCGGCAGCTTCCTGGCACTGCATAGAAAAATTTTGAACACTCAAATTACCTTTTTTTAAGGGGACGCTGCCGTAGTTGCCTACATAACAGTAATATGGTAGAATTTGTCATTCCCGCGAAAGCGGGAATCCAGCTTTTTCGCGCTGGGTTCCTGCTTTCATAAGGGTGACATA
Source organism: uncultured Pirellulales bacterium (assembly GCA_964559025.1). Classification (GTDB taxonomy): domain Bacteria; phylum Planctomycetota; class Phycisphaerae; order Sedimentisphaerales; family Anaerobacaceae; genus NIOZ-UU13. The sequence goes on from CAZLIO010000109.1 coordinate 1,058, forward strand.
GTTGGTTTTTGTTTTCCGCAACAAATACTAATTGGACTGCTTTTTGTTGTCATGCTGAGCCTAAAGCGAAGTATCTGGCCTGCAAGGGAGATTAGAAATGAAACTATACCTTGTCCAGCACGCAAAGGCGGCCTCAAAGGAGACCGACCCCCAACACACCCTGACTGAAGAAGGACGCCGCGATATACAAAAAGTTGCTGCCTTTATCAAACCTTTGAACTTGTCCGTTGATTATTTGTGGCACAGCGGCAAAACTCGTGCTCGGCAGACAGCCGATGTTTTATCTGAAGTGGTCGAAGTCAAAAAAGAAATGGCAGCTCATGAAGGCCTTGCGCCGAATGATAATGTTACAGTGTTAAAAGACGAACTAATCTCAAGCCGGCAGGATATTATGATTGTTGGACATCTCCCTTTTCTGCCTAAGCTTGCGTCATTGCTTTTAATTAATTCCGAATCATCCAACACAGTGGCATTCAAGAACGGCGGTATCGTATGCCTGGATTACTCCGATGATAATCAATGGCAGCTCCGGTGGATGATAGTGCCGGCCCTTTTGTCATAAGAGTAGATATGAATAGGTGATTAGAATTTGAAGCGGTTTACAGGAAAAAGCTGACGTGCTTTACGGGACTTCCTGTCGGCTTCGAATATATCTAAGAAATTATCAGAGCTTCAAAGAAGGAGTATATCATGCAAAAGGATTTGTGGCGAAATATCCGGCTGAGTCTCTTAATCGCTCTAATCCTCCAGCTTCAAGTTTGCCTGGCCGCCCGGCCCGGCGATGTTGTAAATGTTGTCCCGTTCGGCGAATTAAAACAGTGGGACGACGGGGGAAAAGACTACGGTGTCATCTGGGAAGATGCTCGTGACATCTTCCGTGTGGAAGTCGGGTTTGCCGGCTCCGCTCCTGTTCCGTCACCGGATGCTGTTAGGTTGGAATACTGGCAGTCATCGTGGCCTGTGCGCCGAATCCCTCGAGACAAGACTTCGGGTGCCGGCAGCTCCGGCTGGCTCAATGTGGGCGACTGGTTTCAGGGCAAATGGCTGACAGCCGACACAAATCTTAAAATCGACGGCACCACGTACACGTTCACCTTCAATCCGGTCAATGCGAAGGAATTTCCGAAACTGACGGACTTCCCGGCCCCTTATCGGTCAACCTTAAAGCTGCGTGTGATTACCGTTTCGCCGCTGCCGAAAATTAATACGTTCGAAGCTTACACCGATTCAATCTGGGAAAAGCTCGAATTTGAAATCGAGTGGGGCCGGACCGCTCGAAAGCAACGGCAGGTCTGGGACGGACGGCTCGAAATTTTCAATGGCCTGATTGAACAGGTGCAGCCGATTTCGAATGCAAGCAGGGTCAAAATCAGCGATGACGAATATAGCTGGACCTCCAGAGTTCGCAAAAGGGCCGATGGCATTCGCGCCCGCATCCTCTACGCGAAAAAGAAGGCCTACCACTCATTTGACGAAACCGTTGTAACCGTCCGTACCGCTTGTGAGACGTTTTCCTTCGCCGCCTCGGACTTAATCGAAGCCGGCTATATGTTTTTGCCGGATTTCGGCGTCATTGTTCGCAGAGCCGGCGACGATACGACTTACGAATCGGCCCAGAGACTCTGGAAAAAAAACGCGGACAAAAATATCTACCTGCGGGTCTCGAAGGTACCTGAGCAGACATTGCCTCGCGCCTGGCAGGACATCCCAGCCAAAGAGCCTTTCTATATCCCTCTCGGTTTCGATGGCGGCAGACAATATTTTGGCGTAAACCCGGATGGCAGTGTCTTCTGCCAGTCTAATTGGCCCTCTCGAATCCCCGGCCGCGATACAAAACGCTGTTTATACGATGGCGGCTCAATCAATTATCGATTTGGCCTTTCCGATGCCGCCCTCATCGACCGCCGTATAATCGATGGCTGCCTCCCGATGACTGTCACCCACTTGGAAAGTGACGGTATCCATTATCGCCAGACCGCCTTCGTTGTCCCCTTCGATGGCGTGCCCGGCCCGGACCGGCCTATCCTTGCCGATGACACGCTTGTTTTGATGAGCCGGTTCGAGATATGGCCGAGCGACGATACCGCCCGGCAGGCAAAAATCGACATAGAAGTTGTCACAAGAAATGCCGAGAAGCTGACTGTTGATAACGGCCGGATTTTTGTTGAAGGCGCGGAGCCTCAGCGATTGCGAATGCTTGTTACTTCGGATAATTCACCTGACAGCTATTCGCTGAAAGCACAAAACGAAAAAGTTACCTATCGAGCCAAACTCGCCGCAGATGCACCCAAACGCACACTTGATATAGCCATACCGTTTATCACTTTAACCGATGGTACGGAGTGGGAAAAACTTCGCGCCCTTAAGTTTGACAAAGCGTTCGAATCTGTTTACGCATACTGGCAAAAGCGCGTGCAGGAAGGTACGCAGATTTTCACGCCCGAGCCGATGGTCAACGATTTTTATAAAGCGCACATTTCACACCTTTTACTCAACACCGACCGTGAGGTGGGAACCAGCGACCGTTACGTAGCAAGGGTCGGTACCTTCTCCTATGGTGCGTACAGTAATGAATCGTGCATGATGGTCAGTGACCTCGACCGTCGTGGATACCACAAGCGGGCCGAGCGGGCCCTTGAGACTTGGCTGCACTACCAGGGCACCGTCGGCCTGCCGGGTGACTTCTCGACCACCGAAGGCCAGTTCTACGGTGCGGCCGGCTACGAGTCGGGAGGATATAATCAACACCACGGCTTCGTGCTCTGGTGCCTCGGCGAGCATTACTGGTACACTCGCGATAACGCCTGGCTCAAACGCGCCGCCCCCAATATTATAAAGGGTTGCGAGTGGATTGTTCGCGAACGCCGGCGCACCATTGCTGAGGCCCGGCGTTCCCCGATCCGCAAAATAGAAAGCGGCTTGCTCCCCCCGGGCTTCCTGGAGGACATAAGGGACTGGCGCTCCTGGCTTTCCACGAACGTCTATTCCTGGTGGGGAATGCAGAATGCAGCCGCTGCACTCGATGCGGCCGGCCTGCCCGAAGGCCCGCGTCTCCTGAAAGAGGCCGCCGCTTACCGCCGGGACATTCTCAACGCCTTTACCGAGGCGATGCACCGCTCACCTGTTGTCAGGCTGCGTGACGGCTCCTGGATACCTCACGTCCCGCCTGATGCCCATCGCCGCGGCCGAACGTTCGGTTGGATTACGGAAACCCTCGAAGGACCCATCCACATGATTCGCACCGGCATCATCGAGCCCTCGGACCGCCTCTCAACCTGGATTATCAAGGACTTCGAGGACAACCTCTATATCTCCGAGCAGTACGGCTATAATATCGTCGGCGAGGAATTCGAGCGCTACTGGTTCAGCCGGGGCGGCATATCTATGCAGGCCAATCTCCTCTGTAACCCAATCCCCTATCTCCTCCGCGACGAGCCCGAACACTTTCTCCGTGCCTACTTCAACGCATTTGCCGTCAGCTACTTCCCCGACACTCGTATGATGACCGAGCATGCCCTGCCCAATATCGGCGACCATCGCGGCGACCACTACAAGTCTTCCGATGAAGCCAATTCGACGTACTGGCTTCGTATGATGTTCGTACAGGAAAGGGGCAATGATCTTTGGCTCGGAGCCGCTGTCCCCCGTTACTGGCTGGCCGATGGCAAACAGTGCGGCATCGAAAACGCCCGGACCTATTTCGGTCCGATGTCCGTCAAATGGCAGTCGAACGTTGCGGCCGGCCGAATCGAAATGACACTCGACCCGCCGCGCCGAAACCCCCCGGAAAAAATCTTTGCCCGTTTCCGCCATCCCGAAGGGAAAAAAATAATCCGCTGCACCGTCAACGGCAAACCCTACAAAAACTTCGACCCGCAAAAAGAATGGGTCGTGTTTTCACGATGGCCCAAAAAGCCGCTCAGTGTCGTAGCATATTACGATTAAGCCTTTGCAGCAGAAGGCCTGTTAAGTGAGGGTGCAGGGAGAATTTAACTTATAAGGTTCTATTTCGCTGCGTACCAGTATCTTTTTCCTTTAAGGAAGGCGGCGGGACCTTGCTTTTTCAGTTTTCGCAGGTTCTTTAGATGGGCCACACCATGGTTCATCTGAAGGACTTTGTTGAACAACATGGAATTAGCAATACCGCCTGGTGTGCCAGTTATAGTTGGACACCTATGTTTTTGCCGGATTGGACTCTTAATTGCGGTGAAGGCGAAATGGGCTGTTTTACAAAGGATTGGCTTTATGAGAAGAGGAACGATGACCAGCCTTACGGAGAAGTGCAAACTCCTATCCATTTGGGTGCTCCTTCCATAGAGGACTTTGAAACAGGTAATTTCAGTAAATTTTCCTGGATTCATTCCGGAGACGACAATTGGACTATCACACAACAGGAAAATCACTCTGGTGCCCATAGTGCCAATGCGGGTGAGATTGACGACGATGAAAGCAGCATTCTAAGGGTGAATGTTCAATGCGTATCGGGGGATATTACCTTCTATCGCAAAGTCTCTTCGGAGTTGGGTTTCGACTACTTGAAGTTTTACATCGACTGGGAAGAACAAGGCGACTGGTCGGGCGAGCTGTATTGGGCCGAGGTGTCTTTTCCAGTGAATGAAGGCACAAGGACTTTCGAGTGGACTTATTCTAAAGACCACTCGGCCTCCGGAGGCGACGACACTGCGTGGATCGATGATATCACATTTCCGGCGGCCGGCGATACTGAGCCCCCCGAAGTACCGTTCAAATGCGGCGTGAACCTTACAAATTGGCTCCAGGCCTCAAGCGTACAGCAAATTCAATTCGCCAAATTCACGAAACAGGATTTGATCAACATCAAGAGTCTGGGCTGCGACGTTATTCGGCTGCCCATCAACTTGCATGCCATGACCAATGGCTCACCGGACTATACGATTGACCCTTTGTTCTATTACTATTTGGATCAAATCCTCGACTGGGCCGAAGAGCTGGGACTGCATTTGATTCTCGACAATCACTCATTTGACCCGGCGGTCGATACCAGTCCAGACATTGACGATATCCTGGTTCCTGTGTGGACGCAGATGGCGCGGCATTACAAAGATCGCTCGACCTACGTTTACTACGAAGTGCTCAATGAGCCACACGGAATTTCCGATACAAGGTGGAACCAGATTCAGCAGGAAGTCATCAATGCGATTAGAGCCGTCGATCAAACTCATACAATCATTGTTGGCCCGGCAGGATGGAACAGTTACAACAACCTTAAGTTTATGCCCGAGTACCAAGATGATAACTTGATTTACACTTTTCACTTTTATGACCCATTCTTATTCACTCACCAGGGCGCAAGCTGGACGGATCCATCTCTTGAGCCGCTTGCCGGCGTACCGTTTCCATACTATGCCGGTGACGTACCTTCCTGTCCACCGGAGCTGCAAAACACCTGGGTAAGGGGTAATCTTGCAAACTATCGAAATACAGAAACCGTAGAGCGCGTTAAAGAATTGATTAATATTGCCGTGGATTTTCAAACGACGCGTGATGTCCCTTTATTCTGCGGAGAATTCGGCGTTTATATGCCTAATAGCAACGACGATTGCCGTCTCTACTGGTATAGCCTTGTACGAAGCTGTCTTGAACAAAAAGGTATCGCTTGGACAATGTGGGATTATAAGGGCGGCTATGGACTTTTTGAACAGGGAACTGAGGAACTGTTCGACTACGATCTAAACATTCCTCTCGCCCATGCCCTGGGATTGACCTGTCCGCCCCAGAAAATCCGGCCGGATATAAGCGGATTCTATCTGTACCTGGATGATATAGCCCCAAACATCATTGAATCCAGTTGGATTAGTAATGGACTCCTTGATTTTTACTCTGAAGATAATCCGGCCTCCGGTGATTTCTGTATTCACTGGACAGAAGCTGACCAATATAACATTATATCATTTCGTTTTTCACCTGTCAAAGACCTCTCCATGCTGGTGGATGAAGGTTTTGCGATTGATTTTTGGGTCCGGTGTAACAGTCCGAGTGCAAGGATTCACATTGGGTTTGTAGATACAAAAACAAATGAACGCGGTGACCATCCCTGGTACATTCGATATGCAATTGATCGAAACGTCGCCGATTGGAACGGCCAATGGAACCATCTGCAGATTCCACTGAATGCATTCTTCGAAACTGGCTCATGGGATGACGGTTGGTTTGCTCCGATTGGGGCTTTCGACTGGACTGCCACCGACCGTTTCGAGATAGTCGCTGAATACGGCGATTTGAAAGGAATACATTTCTATTTTGATGACATCCGTGTGGTCGAACCCTAATCCGCCTGGCCGATTCCCACCCGGCGTACGTTAAAGCCCTTGAGCGAACTCCGCAACCACGTAGGCTTAGCTAAAAAATCCCCGGCCTTTCCCCTGATAGACTAATACCTCCGTTCCATTATATCCCGCTTTCCGTCTCTTGTCCTCTGTTCGCCGTCCTCAACTTCCTTCGGGAGCAATAATCATTCGTCAATAGTTAATAATCAATAATCAATAGTTAATAATCAATAATCAATAATCAATAATCAATAGTCAATAGTCAATAGTCAATAGTCAATAATTTATAGCCTTGCCTGATTTTCAAGTAGGTTTGCTGATTATCTTTACAGCCCGGGCAGAATAAGATATATTCTGGAAGAAATATTAGATGCGCTTGGTATGACTTTACACGTATAAAAGGAGTGGCCGAATGCCCCGGGAAGAGCAGGTACTGGTTATCGAACGAAAAGTCCTTGAACAGGTAGGGATGTTTCAGGGTCTCACATTTGACGTGGATACTTATCTGGGCGAAATCTTTGTTCAAGGCGTCCCCCGTTTCATGCCTCGCTCGCAAGTGGAAGAAAATCCCGCCTACAAGCAGCTCATTCCCTACGTGCTCATGAGTTACCAGGACAAGTACCTTAGCTACGTTAGGGGAAAGCGGGCCGGTGAGGCTCGGCTTGTCGGTAACAGGTCCATTGGCATAGGAGGCCACATAAATCCGATTGATGCTGATAATAGTTCTTTGTTTGCCTACTTATACGATAATTATCTTACCGCCGTCAAGCGTGAAGTGGCCGAGGAAGTGTCCGTAGAAACCAGCCACACTGATCGCGTTGTTGCCCTGCTCAATGACGAATCCAACGAGGTTGGAAGTGTACATCTCGGAATAGTCCACCATTGGATTCTGGATGCCCCAAACGTCAGCAAGCGTGAACAGATGATAACCCAGATGGCCTTCATGAGGCCTGCCGAGCTGCACGAAGTCCGGGATACCTTAGAGACGTGGTCCGGCTTGTGCCTGAGCCAGCTTGCCGAGATGACCAAGACTCTCTCCTGATAAATCCCCCATCTTCTCGCAAATCCCTCTGCCTTCTGGCCTGGAGTTGTTTCGAGATTGGCCCGTTCGACTGCTCCTTCGGCTGCGCTCAGGGCTTCGGCTAATTTAGGACAGGGTTTGTATTGGGTTTGTTTGGGTTTGTTTTGGGTTTGTTTTTTTGGGCCGGAAGGCGGTTTCATTTTCATAATCCTTTATAAAATATACGTTTACGTTCATTTTTGGCATTTTGGAAATTGGGTTTGTTTATTCGGACTGAAAAATCATCTTTTTTTCTGTAATCCTCTATAACATATAAGTTTACGTTCATTTTGGCTTTTTGGAGATTGGGTTTGATTGGGTTTGAATTGGGTTTGTTTTTTCCACTTAACCAAGTGTCCAATTTTTCATATTTACTTTTCATATAAGAGTTTACGTTAATTTGAGCGTACTTGACATTGGGTTTGTTTTGCATAAAAAGTAGCTGATTTGTAGAGGGTTCTCGA
>CAZLIO010000110.1:0-7189 GCA_964559025.1 uncultured Pirellulales bacterium
GGTGAATGTTCGCCATACTCTTGAACATGGTTTTCTTATTGTTGACCTGGCGGCAGCGTCGCTGGATGTCGGTGACGTTGTCGTGAGGTCAGTTTGAATTATATTGGGCTATTCATGCCGATGCCCCCTGGACGGGCATCCCGACCCACACCAGCACATGTATCAACAAACCAGCATAGTTTATACGAATCCACTAACTTTGACTTTTCATCGTTGTGTGGGTCGGCATGGCAAACTGCGCGTATCGAGGAACCTTCCGGAATCTGCTCTGGGAAACGTACCTCAAAACGTTTCCAGTCGACTCCTTTACCAACAACCCTGCGAGGAACGCCTATCTCTTGAGTTCTATTCTCATACAGCACTTTTCCATCAGGTGAAAAGACCGTTACATCCACGTGAATGTTAAACGGAAAGCTTGAATGGCCGATTCGACGTAGAACTCCATATACCACCACATCATTGCCATCTTCATAGACGTCCGTCCATAGGATTTTAACCTTTTTGCTGGGTACAGTTTCAACCCAAACCAAACCTTCATCGGCAAGACTAATTCGATTTGTAACACAGCCTGAAATAATGGTAGCTGACATACTAAGACCTATTAAACCTGAAACTTTTCTTTTCATTTAACAGCTCCTAATTAATAATCGTTTTTTCGCGACTTTCTTACTATACGACTAACTCTTCCTATTCATTTACATCAATCATAATCGTGACCGGTACAACAAAACTGTCAATCTCATGGTCATTGCCAAAATAAACAACTCAACAATAACCATAGAGAGATCGACGGATGCATTCTTGCCTGCGGCCAACTGGCTACAAGCATAAGAAACAGTACTTCCCATAGGCAAAATTGAAACAGGACGCCTGATCAGGACTGCCTTGCCGCTAACGGGAGGGCGACGGCGCTTAACCTTGCTCGGCTTTGCCCGTCTCGACTTTTTCCTTTTGCCTCTTGTCATTATCGCTGGTAATCCGAATCCGTTACCTGTACAGGCGAACACCTCAAATAGAATATTCGGGAACACCGGTTCAATCAGGCAATCGCGAGATGGTCGTTGCTGATTCCGGTGTAGGAGCATACTCGATCCAAGTAAGGCCGTCATAAATCTCTTCATGGGACGGGTTTGGCAGCAGTTCCTTATACTCGGCGTAGTCGCAGGCCTGAATGATGAGTACCACGCATCCGGCCTTGCCTTGCTCTGCAATCATGTTCTTGAGCTGTGCGATGTCAAGAAGACGGTCGCCTGAATCTGCGTAGCCCAGGCCATACGCGTATTCGCCTCTGTCGCCCAGGATATAGACATCGTCACGCCCGTAATACCAGCAGACGGCTGCCGTCAATCCATTCTCCGCGACCAGGACACAGTCGTCCGAGATTCTCGTCGCATGGGACAGCAGAAATGCTCCCGGCGTCTTCTTGGCCTTCAGGGCAGCCGGAACGATGAGAGGCCAACTAAACATGAAGAGCATCGGTCCCACGCAGTAGAGTAGAAGCCTCCTATGGATCTCCTTACGGCAAATGGCGGCCCAACAGAGTGCTCCCCAGAGAAATAGACCTGCCGCAGCAACGGCCCACTTCCAGAGTGCCACGGAATCGGACAACTGCGGCACAGCGGCCAGACCCACAAGCAAAGCAATCAGGAGAAGCCCTACCGCAGAGAGAACCACCCATGCGCCAATGACGAAACCCTTGGTGTCGCCTTTTCTAAGGCATCTGAGCACGCCAACCGCGATCAGGAAGGCCAGAGGAGGGTAGCAAGGGAGTATGTAGGTACCGAGTTTACCACTGCAAGCGGAGAAGAACAAGAAAGGCGGCACGAGCCAGCAGATAGCCAAGCGAACCATCGGATGCTTCCAACTCGTATGTCTCAATCCCGTAACGATGGGTCCGGCGAGCGGGGTCCACGGCATCGCTCCGCCAAGGAGAATGGGGATATAGTACCAAAAAGGCTCAGGATGCTGGCCCCCATGTGGGGAGATGAAGCGGTCAACGTGTTCGACCCAGAAAAAGTAGTGCCAGAAATCGGGTTCTCGGCGATGGACCATGATGGCCCATGGAAGTACAACCAGAATGGCTGGAACAAAGGCGAGCCAGGACGTGAGCAGGAATCTCTTGAACTGACCCTGCCACAGTGAGAATGGAACAATCACTAGGATAGGGATCACCAGGGCCAGGAAGCCCTTGGTCAAGAAAGCCAGGCCACAGGCCACACCCGCCAGGAGGAGCAGAACGGCCTTTGTGTGGGCGGCCTTTTGCTGGCAGGCTAAGTAAAGTGCCACAATGGCTGCCGTTACGAACAAAGACAATAAGCTGTCGAGGACGCAGAACGTGCCGACGGCTAGGACCTCAAAGGACAGGAGGAACATCACAGTGGCGAAAAGTGGCGAGGTATCGTCGTCCGAAAACTGGCTCGCCCACATGAATAGGAGCAAGGCTGTTATTCCAACGGCGACTGCAGATGTAAGCCGTATGGCGAACGCATTCTCACCGAAAAGCCATATCGATGTGGCGTTCAGCCAGTAACCCAGGACCGGTTTCTCAAAATAGCGTAGGCCGTTGAGATGAGGGACAACCCAATCTCCTGCTTCCACCATTTCCCTGGAGATTTCAGCGTATCGGAATTCGTCAGGAATAACCATTGGCCGCGCGCCCAGCAGCACGATATAGAGGAGAATGAAACATGCAACAAGAGCCAGAGATATTGTCTTGGATCTCATTAATACTTGTCGATTCATCATCTCAGTTGCTGCCCCGCTTACCGCTGCTGTGGTTGCGTTTGCCCGTATGCTTACGGTCGCCCCTTCTGGCGGTGCTGCGTGCCAGCCTGTAGCCAAGCAGGGGCAGACGGATCAAGATGGTCGTGGCGTCGCGTCGGTCGACCAGTCCGATCCGCCGGGCCTTCTTCGCGATGCGCAGCAGTTGTAGCCAGTCGTAGAACTCAGCCCGGATCCGGTTACGGATACGCTTGAGTTCCTCCCGACCGTACCGATCCGAGTACACGGGCTTGCCATCGCCTTCGCAGTAGTAGCCGGGCGTGGCCTCCACGATCTCCTTCAATGGCGAGAATTTCTCCACCCGTAACTTCTGAAAGCTGATAGAGTCTAGCCCGATCTCCTTGGCGAACTTGGGGATGTAGAGCATCTCTTCTTCCGTCTCGTCGATGTTGCCGTAGATGAAGTACCCGTGCAGGTAGAAATCGTACTGCGTTAGGACCGCGAATGCCTCCCGGATCTGTCTCTGCGTAATGCCTTTCTGCAACTGGCTGAGGATGTGGTCGTGCGGCGACTCGACGCCGATCAAAAAGACCTTGAAGCCAGCTCGCTGTGCCTTATCGAGCAGCTGGCGATGCCGGGCGACGTCGGTGCGAGCCTGGACGACGTAGGTCTTCTGCAGCCCGTTCTCGATGATCAGGTCACAGAGTCGCTCGGCCCGCTTGGGGTTCGTGAACATGTTGTCATCGCTGAAGAGCACGATATCGGCCGTGACCGTCTTGAGTTCCTCAATGACCGACTCGACTGGCCGCTCCGTGTACTCCCGCTTCTGGCCCAGCGGATTGAGGCTGAACGTGCAGAACTTGCACTTGAAGGGGCAGCCCCGCGTCGTCAGCACGGTATCGAACGTACGGTGACTCAGTCGCATCCCGTGCTGCCTCCAGTAGTACCCGTGACGCCGCAGCGAGCGGTCCGGATAGGTAAGCTTTGCAATGTCCGGCAGCTTGTGGTTCGGATTGTGTACGACCTTGCCGTCGGCACGATAGGACAGGCCCAGGATCTCACTCGGCGGGACACCATCGACGACCTGTTGGATGATCTCCTCGCCTTCGCCTCGCCCGACCATATCGACGTTCGGGCACCAGTCGAAGAGCCGCTCAACCTCCAAGGTTGCTTTGTAGCCACCCACGACCGTGGTCACCTCGGCCGGCAGCCGCGAGACGAAATCGCAGACGCTTTCGAACTGCCCGTTCCACTGGATGCTAATGCAGACCAGGTCGATCTCGGAGCGTATAAACGCACTGAGGGCGCTGGCGTCCTGGAAGGCACTCTCGTAGCGGAGGTCCAGGAGCGTGACCTTACCTACGTGGTCCTTCATGCTGGCGACGATATATTCGAGACCCGTCGGCGGGAAGATCCCCATCGCCGCCGTCGAGTTGCCAAAATATGGATTCAACGCCAAAACATGTTCATACTGAGATTTCCGATATACCTTCATAAACAGTGCTCTTATAAACTGTACTATATTGTCTTACTTGAACGATTCCCTCCATGTATCAAGGAAATCCTACTCAATTGTTCACCTGCAAAAGAACTTCACAATCCCACTTGACAAGCGACCCATCCTTCACGCCCCGGGATTTCGTGGCGGATGATGGTTCCGCGCCTTGAAAAAGGGTGTTCTCTGAGGAGTCTCTCAAGGGACGTGAAGCGAATTCCTGATGAGATCGCAGCTTTCACAAAACGCGCGAACATATCGCGCCGAGCAAGGCCTTCGACTTCGGCGTGGATCGTGAGCACATTCAGCCTGTCTGGGCTGAACAAGGCCAAGAGGCGGTCATTGTAGTTCTCATCGTTGACACCATCGTGGCCGATCATCTCATCGTAGGTGGGCAGAGTTACGGGAACTTGGGGCTGCGCGAGTTCGCGGCCCTGCACCAGGGGATGAAAGATGCTGTCTCCCCGGCAGTCGCTATTGTAGCGGAAGGGAAACCTGGCCTTCGCTTGCAGAACAAGGTCATTGCATTTCCAGCCCGGGACGGCCGAACATGCTGGCGGATGGCCCAGGATGTGTGTCAGACATTCGAACCCACGATCGAGCGAGCGGTGAATCGACTCGGCGTCCATTGCATCAATGTGGGCTTGCCACGCGTGATGATCCCAGGCGTGAAGTCCCACTTCATGGCCAGCCTCTGCAACGTCTCGAATGACGTAGCCGAGTTTGTCCGAAATAATGGACCCGGGCCAGAGAGTGCCCCTGAGCAGAATATCCCAGCCGTAGAGACTTGCGGCCCTCGTTCTTAGCATCTTCCACAGAAACGTTGGGCGCACAAGCCGCCATAGGTGCCGGCCCATGTTGTCCGGCCCGACTGAGAAGAAGAACGAGGCCTTCGTGGAATGAGCGGCGAGAAGCTTACACAAGTTCGGCACACCGTCCCTGGTCCCCCTGAATGTGTCAACGTCAATCCTCAAGCCTACTCTCATGAACCTTCAACTCCCGGGGCTTCTCATCGCCGCCATAGGATACGGCGACTATCTTGTGTGGAACTGAGGGACTCGCCTGCGAACGCGGCAGGAACTCTCCGGACTCTATGCCTGCACGCAGGAAGAAGTCGAGAGTTTGTTCCACAGACTGTTCCAGATTCACGGTGGGCACCCAGCCAAGCAATTTCTTGGCATTCCGGATGCTTGGTTTTCTGTATTGCACATCCTGGTATCCGCTGCCGTAGTAAGAGCTGCTCTCGATCACGCGGAAACCTGCAAAAGGAGGAAACTTGGAGCGAAGAGGATGCTGTTCGAACCTGGCCAACAGCATCTCTGCAAGTCCCCTGATGCTGACCTCGTTGTCGGGATCGCCAATGTTGATTATCCTGCCGTCACAGACACCGTCTTTGTTCTCGATTATTCGATACAGGCACTCAACCCCATCTGAGACGTCAGTGAAGCAGCGTTTTTGCTTTCCGCCGTCGATCAACAGGATAGGTGTACCTTCCACCAAATTGAGGATAAGCTGCGTGATAGCACGAGAGCTGCCGATTCGCGCAGAGGTTAGGCTATCAAGTTTTGGCCCGATCCAGTTGAACGGCCGGAACAGAGTAAACCTGAGCCCCTCTGTCTGCCCGTATGCCCAGATGACCCTGTCAAGTAATTGCTTGCAGCAGGAATATATCCATCGCTGCATCCGGATCGGCCCCAGAACCAGTCTGGAATTATCCTCATCAAATTCGGTCTCATCACACATTCCATATACTTCAGAGGTTGACGGGAAAACGACCCGCTTATTGTACTTGACACAATAACGAACCACGTTGAGATTTTCTTCGAAATCCAGTTCGAAAACACCTATCGGATTGCGGGTATATTCGATCGGCGTTGCTATAGCTACCAGTGGAATCACAATATCGCATTTTTTGACATGGTATTCGGTCCATTCACGATGTATGGATATGTCGCCTTCTTCAAAGTGGAACGCGGGTTTTTTGATAAGGTGCTGGACGTAATTCGATCGAATGTCCATTCCGTGTACTTCATATTTCCCGCTCTGAAGCAGCCTTTCGCTCAAAGCGTTACCGATAAAGCCGTTAACTCCGAGGATGAGAACATGCCCTTTCTTCATGGTCTCGATTCGACTGTTTGAACTCGGCCCGAATCTCATCCCCTCGACCAGGTTAAGTTCACGAGCGAGCTGAGCGCCATTCATATAGACACCGTTCTCCTCTTGGCCAAAATCCACGCGCACCGCTCCCTTACCACACACGACCACGAGGGGATCTGTTGAAATGATAGTACCGGGGCTCAATTCTTCTTCGGAATGAGGTACTTCGGAAACCATCCAGAATACACATTTCTTGTTCGTGATATAGCTAAAAGCGCCGGGGTATGGCCGGGTTACAGCGCGGACCAGATTTCTTACCTGCTTTGCAGTGACGGTCCAGTTAATTTCGCCATCATCCGGTCGGCGACCACCATAGTATGTCGCCTTGGAATGGTCCTGAGGTTCACGGTGTGCGGTGCCATCCTTTATTCTCGGCAGGACCTCATCAAGCATAACGGAAGCTGCTTGAGCCGCTTTTTCATGTAAGGACCTGGCTGTGTCGTTTTCTGTGATTACGGTCTTTTTCTGACAGACGATGTCGCCGTCATCCGGCTTGGGTGTCATGTAATGCAGTGTTACCCCTGTCTCTTTCTCACCGTTGACTAGCACCCAGTTAATCGGGCATCTGCCTCGGTATTTGGGTAGAAGCGAACCGTGCAGATTCAAACACCCTTTGGGCGGAATATTCAGAATAGGCTGCTTAATTATATTTCTATAGTAGAAGGAGAAAATAATGTCCGGGGCAAGTTCTTTGATCCTTTCAACCCACAAAGGATGATTGATATCATCGGGAGCGAAGACCGGAATTCCCCGAGATGCAGCAAGAACCACCACGGAATCAAACCAGACATTCTCCTGCGGGTTGTCCTTGTGGGT
>CAZLIO010000110.1:7199-8857 GCA_964559025.1 uncultured Pirellulales bacterium
CATCCAATATTGTGATAAGCTAAAACAATTGTGTTCATGCTGTCACCTTAACACTGTATTCCGTGTGAATATGATCATCATTATTATTTCTGCCGACAACTTGCTGCACAAAATAGCTGGGACGCCCTCTGACGTCGTAATAGATTCGCCCGAGATATTCCCCAAGTAAACCCATCCCGATAAACTGTGCGCCGACGAAGATAAAGAGAATTGCAAAGAGGGTAAAAACGCCTTCTGCTGCCCATGTAGCGCCGTATATCAATCTCATAACAAAAAGAAATACGCCGAATCCAATCCCTAAAAGCGATATGAATGTGCCGATAACGCTTAAAAGTCGCAGTGGAAATGTCGTCATGCTGGTCAATAGATCAAACTGCAGGTTAATGAGCTTCCACAAACCGTACTTGGACTCACCGTCAGAACGTTTCTCATGATGCACCTCAATTTCTGTTGCATGCGTGGCAAAACTGTTAGCCAGCACGGGGATGAATGTGCTCCTCTCGTCACACTGAAGCATGGCATCCACTATGTGCCGTTGGTAGGCACGCAGCATACAGCCGTAATCGTGCATAACTACACCCGTGGCTTTTTGGGCGACCTTGTTAACTATGAGCGAGGCTATCCTGCGGAAAAGATTGTCGCGCCTCGGAACCCTAACGCTGCCTACAACGTCAAATCCCTCCTCGATAACATCGACAAGTTTCGGAATTTCCTCCGGCGGATTCTGCAAATCAGCATCCAAGGTCACAACAATCCTGCCTCTTGACTCTGCAAAGCCTGCCATAACCGCAGCGTGCTGCCCATAATTTCTGTTTAACAGTACTCCAATAACTTTACCGCTGCTTTGTTCAGCCGCCTCAGTGATTACAGCAGGAGAGGAGTCCCTGCTGCCGTCGTCCACAAGAATAAGTTCGAAAGGTCTTCCCATCCTGATGCCGGATTCTGTGCATCGCCTGATTAGCTCCTGAAGGTTATCCTGCTCATTAAACACTGGGATAATGATTGATATTAAATCTGTCTCATTCATTTATTTAAAACCTCCTTGACTGTGTTCACAACATCGTCAACGTCGTCAAAAGTCATTTCTGGAAAAAGAGGAAGAGAACATATCCGGTCCGAGTTCCACTCCGTGTTTGGTAACATACCGCGGTGCGTACCCATTGATTCCCGGTAATATTTCTGAAGATGCACCGCTCGAAAGTGAAGTCCGGTTCCAATGTTCCTCTGTTTCAGCTCCTGCATAAAATCATCCCGGCTGAGTTTGGTCTTGTCTATATCCAAGCGCACGATAAATAAATGCCAGGCGTGCTGTATCGGATATGAGGGATTAGAAAGCGGGAGTATCTCATCAATCTCATCGAGACGCTCGCGGTATTGCATGACCAGTTCGGTCCTGCGACGATTGAATTTGTCCACGCGCGCCAGTTGACTTATCCCCAGAACGGCCGATACATCCGTCATGTTATATTTATATCCCGGCTCCAATACTTCAGCCTGGGCAGACCTTCCCTGAGTATGACGATCGTAGGCATCCACCCCAAGACCATGAAATTTCAGCCGTCGCACACAATTCACCAATTCGAGATCATCCGAGCAAAACATGCCGCCTTCACCGGTAGTAATGTTCTTAATCGGATGAAAAGAAAAAATCGAAGTTC
>CAZLIO010000111.1:0-1296 GCA_964559025.1 uncultured Pirellulales bacterium
AATCTCATTTCTTGAGCCATAAAGAGATTCTTCACTCCGCTTCGCTCCGTTCAGAATGACAGTTTTTGTGGCTTTTCAACAAAGCATCATCTTATCTTTTACAGCGTCCAGGGGCTGCGCATCGGGCGGGAGAGTCGACGGTTGGCCGGCTCATTGTTGACGAAACGTTCAGTTTTCGGGTCCCACTTTAGTTTCTGCTCAAGCCGTATGGCAATGTCACTGATATGGCAAATTATGTCGGCCTGCACGGCCACGTCGATGGGACATATAGTATCGTTTCGGCTCTTGACACAGTCTAACAGATTTCTTACGTGGTTGCTGCTCTTATAGAGGTTAATTTCGCTCGGCCCGAACTCCGTGGTCAGCAACTCCTTTGGATAAGCGTTAATGCCGGAGCGGTCAATGTGCACCCAACCGTCGCTGCCCTCGAAGGCCGTACCGTGGGAGGTCGTTCGGCCGTAACGTTTCTTCCATTCCTCCGGGAAAGGATCGCCGGTAAAGTTCATCGTTACGCCGCTGTCATATTTACAGACGACCTTCCAGTTCATTGCCGTATCACATACCCCTTCGGTCGGCCAGATGCCTTTGCCCTCGATTTCCACCGGGCAGGCGACTTTTTCACCACCGCCCCACAGCGCGATGTCCAGCGGATGCACACCCCAGCCGGCGATGAATCCGAGGGCATAGTCGGAAATGAACCACCAAAGCGCATTAGAGCAGCGGTCTTTGGTGTAAGGGGTATAAGGGGCCGGGCCGAGCCACATATTATAATCAAGCCATTCCGGTACAGGCACAGGTTCGGGCGAGCCGCCTTGTGAGCTGCCGGGAGACCATACGTTAATGGTGTGCAGCTTTCCAATGCGGCCGTTCAAGGCCAGCTCGCAGGCAAAACGGAAGTTGCGATTCGAGCGCTGCTGGGTCCCGAATTGAAAGACCCTTCCGTGACGGTGCACCGCGGCACGCAGGGCCTGGTCCTGGGCCAGACTCAGTCCCATCGGTTTTTCCAGATAGACATCCTTGCCCGCCTTTACGGCCGCCAGCGCCACCAGTACGTGCCAGTGGTCCGGCGTAGCGGCAAGGACCACATCGATATCATCGCGTGCAATTAGCTTGCGAAAGTCATTATAAGCTGCGCATCCGGTGCCTTGATAGTGCTTGTTCACCCGCTCCTGAGCCGCCTGGAGAACATTGCTTTTAACGTCACAGACTGCCACCACCCGGGCATCCTTTTGGGCCAGAAAGTTGTTCATCACGCCGGTACCCTGAGGCCCAACGCCGATACAGCCGACAGTAATT
>CAZLIO010000111.1:1396-8784 GCA_964559025.1 uncultured Pirellulales bacterium
GTTGTTCATCACGCCGGTACCCTGAGGCCCAACGCCGATACAGCCGACAGTAATTTGGTTACTCGCAGCGATATTGCCGGCTCCGCCCAGCGCCGAGGACGATACGAGATACGGAAAGCCAACCGCCCCAGCAGCGCGCTTGAGAAACTTACGACGTGAAATTTCGTTAAAGGTTTGCATAATGCAACTCCTTCCTTTTAATAACTTTGTTTCTTGTCGACCTGTTAGACGAAAAACAAAATGGACGCTAAAGTGTAAACAAAGGGATGGCTTTCGTCAAACCAAAACCTGCCACCAAAACTGTAAAACGGATGTACCAGAAAATATTTTCGCCAGAAGAAGATTAAGCGGATTTTTTGGATTCGGGGGAAAAATGGAATATCTTTTTAGAAAATAGTTTGCAGGTTTTAAGTTAGTGGATAGAATGAATTGGGAAATTAGTTTGGTAGTTGACGATTTTTAAGTGGAATTGCGGTTCTTGGTATCTTATGGTTCGGTAGGTAGCTTTCGTTTGACATTTGCTAGACTGGCTTTATAATTTATACGGTGGACTGACAAGATACGACAAGTTAAAAAGTTGAATTTTTTATCACAAGGATTTGTAAATATTTTTGACTGGAATTGAATAATTTTACCACACCAATTACTTACAGAGCTTTTAAAAAATAAATAAAGGGTAAGACTGTGGAGAGTTATCCAGCTATTATTGGGGTGACGGGGTCTTTTGGTAGCGGCTGTAGTACGCTATGCAAAGGGCTAAAAGATTTAGGTAAAGAACACGATTTGAAAGTTAAAGGTTTTCGAATTAGTGACGAAATCAGAGAAGAAGCGGCAAATAGAGGAATAGAAGACCCTGATAGGCCTACAATGCAAAATATCGGAAATGAATTAAGAAGAGAAAATGGCAACGAATACTGGGCTGGAAGAATTTCATCGAAAATAGCAGCTGATCAAGATAAACATGATATTTACCTTGTCGACGGTATCAGGAATCTGGGAGAAGTTCAAGAATTTCGGAAGTACCGTAATTTCTTTTTGGTCGTGGTAGACTGTTCAACCGAAAATCGATGGGAACGTTTGAAAAACAGGGTATACAAAGGTGATAAAATAGCTTTTGAGAGAGATGATAGAAGAGACAGAGATGAAAGGCTGATGTATGGTCAACAAGTCTTACGTTGTGTGGAAGAAGCTGATGTTATTTTCATAAACGAGGAAAAATTTCCTACCGAACTTCGGGTTCAGGATGATATAAAGAACCGATTCAACGACAACCTAATGTTAATTACGGGTCAACAGCTCCGAAGGCCAAATGTACCAGAGACTATGATGGCTGCTGCCTCTAACCTCGCACTGCAATCTCGTTGTGTAAAGAGACGTGTGGGTGCTGTGCTTTGTAGCAAGGAAGGTTTTGTCGTTTCGGCAGCATATAATGCGGTTCCTTACCCGGGAAAAAGCTGTTACGAAGAATACCGAATGTGTTATAGAGATGTTTATCGCAATGAGCTAAGAAAGCAAATGGTGAGTAGTTTTGCTTATTGTCCGAACTGTGGAGAGAAACTTGAAAATGACTCGAAGTCCGAGGATTTCAGATGTTCTACTTGTAAAGTTGAACTTAGCAATTTTTTCCCACCCGTTAGAGCACTAGATAAATGTAGAGCTCTTCACGCCGAGGAGACAGTGATCCTTCGAACGCCCCAATTCCAAATCAACGGGTCTACTTTATATACTACCACTTTCCCATGTCTACAATGTGCAAAACGAATTATCCAAGCTCGTCTCAAAGCGATTATTTATATTGATCCTTATCCTGAGAACGAAGCTATTAAGTTGTTAGAACAATGTGGCGTACACACGGAAAAGTTTGGTGGAGTTAAGGCACAGGCATTCTATAGGTTCTTTTATCCTTATAGAGAGTGGTTAGAAAAACAAATCCAAGAGCGGTTAGAAGAACAAGTTTATACAAGGAGGCAATAATATGTCCGAAAAATGCCCTAGGTGTGAATCTTATACTTTAAGCTATGATCCTGCGCGAAGAACTGCGAGATGCTATCGTTTGGATTGCGATTTCGAAGAGAAAGTAAATGATGTTGACGAATACTTTAAGAAATTTGTAATCACTAAGCTAAATTGGACCAACTATTGCGCTTCGACACCATTTTTTGTTCGCAAGATACGAGGTACACTTGAACCAGTAGATAGTGGATAGGGGGAAGACGGGATTTTCGACTTCACAGTATTGATCGTTAATAACGGGATAATCTTGCTATTCAGTAGTATTGTCGGAGGTTTTCCAGGGCTTTGTGTTGGCCAGTTTGGCTGGAGTGAAGCAGGTAAACGAGATAAGGATTAAGACCGAGCCGGCCACAAAAAGTGTCATTCGCCGACGAGGTTCGCTGCACCTGGTGAGCCAGTCAGGCAGCATCGGCCCAGCGGATTGGTCGTTCGGGTCTTCCATCAACGCTTCGCGAACGGCGGCCAACTGCTCGGGTGTTGCTCTGGGATAAACAGCATTTGCATCTTCAGGCTCGGTGCCGAGGGTAGCCGGGGCGAGGCGCTTAACAAGATTGGGGTCTTTTTCCAACTGCTCAAGCAATATATCGTAGTCAGTGTTCAGAGATTTGAGGCGATTCACGGATTGCCGGGTCACCCTTAAAAATTGCCGGTTCCGATAGTACTGAACCAAATCATCACAAAGTATAGAAATGCCCAGCGAAGCCACACCAATGCTGAAAAAGATAACAAACAAAATCGTCCGGATAACGTTTCGCCCTTGCATATAGGTTCTTACGTCCCTGTATGTAGGGGCGGCCCGTGAACCGCCCCTGTTTGAACATAAAGACATTATACGGCCCAGCCGGGCTTATAATATTATTTATACAGGATAAACCGGAAGCTGTTCTCGAAGCAGCTCATATATATTTTTATTCTCTTTAATTGCTTCCTGAGAGGTTTTGATGAACTGGGTTTTCAATTCCTCAAAGTCCATAGTCTTAAGAGCAGCTAAATCTTTTTTATCGCCGTTCTTTGCATTTGCCGCGGCAAACTTGGCCATGGTCTCGCTGGCCATTTCCCGAATGAGCTGCCAGAGCTCCTTGCCCTGACTTGCCGCGATAGCCCGGCCCAGAGCCAGTGACATCGACAAAATCGCATTCATGCCGAGGACGCCTTTTCTCTGCATCACTTTAATCTTGTCCTCGTTCGATGCCTTATCGGAGAGCAATCCAACAGCCACGGCCTGGTCGTGCTCCAGACGCAGCAGCTCTTTGTCCACATCGAGCAGGCTACCAAGCTGGGCAAGCCTCCGGCCGGTAAACGCCTTGGCAAGAACTGTTTCGATGTGCCTGACGGCCTCCATGCAGCCCATACCCTCGTAGCGTCTGGCCTGTTTCCATCGATTCAGCAGATTCTCGTCGTTCTTGGCCTTGATGGCGGCATAATCCAGCTCCTTCTTGAACCGGTATGTGCCGTCACCGGCACCAGTAAACACATCAGGATGCTTCTTGGTCAGCTCACCGGGGGCGATGATACTATCGACGTAATGGATGGCCTCATCGACGCCGGCCGATGTACCGAGAGGCGTTGAGCCTTTGAAACGGATAATTCCGGTTTTGCCTAAGAACAGGGTTGCCGCTGCAGAGGGGATGCCTGCATTGGTTGCCTCCTCGGTTCCACTGACGGTTTCGATCGCCAGCATTCGCATCAACAGGCCTGTAATATCGATTTCCGCCGCATCCGGCATAACCGCCACGTCTTCTTTTCCGGTTAGTATCCGAACCAGCTCTTTGACGTTTTCTTCTACCTCTTTCCTCTCTTCGTCGGTCATCTCCCGCTGCGAGGCCTTGGCCAGGGCTATTATTTCCATGACCCGTCCGTACTTTTGCAGTCTCTCGGTATTGGCTCCGCCGCCCGCCTTCATCCCCAGGGCGTTCATAGCGGTTGAGATTTCCGCCTCGAAGGGGTCATTCGGTGATTTCGAGCGATGAGAGACCACAAGTTCTGCTCCGTAGGCCAAAGAGGTTAGCATGGCAAGCACCGTCTCCGACAAAGTTCCAATCTGGTTGGCTTTGATAAGTGTGGCGTTAATCTCGCCGTTCCTCGCGCAGCTCTCGATGTTTTCATCCTTGGTTGTAACCAGGTCATCACCAATGACAAAAATCTTGTCCCCGAGCTCCTTCATCAGGTTTTTCCAGCCCTCATGGTCAAGCTCACCGAAGCCATCTTCAATTGAAAGCACAGGCACGTCGTTCTCCATAGCCTCCTTGTAAAGCTCGAGGATTTCGTCACGGCTCATATCGACCTTGCTCTTGTCCCTCCAGAAGCGATACATCCCGACCGAGTCCTTCTGGCCGGTTTCCTCACGATAGGCGTTTTCCAGCTCCGAGGCGGCCGGGTCCAGCGCAATTGCAATGTCCACGCCGGGTACGTATTCGCAATCGAGAATGGCCTGTTTCATCAGCCGCCACATTCTCTGCTCCGGCACCCTGTCGGTGTCTTCCTTATCTATGTAAGGAGCTATACCTCCCTCCAGGCCGACGCCCATAACCTTTGCTCCCGGCGCCGACTCGATGATTTCCTTGAGACGATACTGGAGCTTCACCGTCATTTCCTGGGCCTCTTCGTATGTCTTGGCCGAAAGCGGCATAAACATGCTCTCCTGCATGCTGATGTTACTCTCGGGATATTCTTTCTCAGTGTGGCGTCCGCCCATGGCACAGTTTCTGAACTGCCACGGGGCAGTGACCTTAGTCCCGTCTTTGAGAGTTACCATCTGCATCCTGGTGTTTAGCAGTTTCTGCTTGAGCTTTTCTACCTGGAACAACCAGCTTTCCTCGGAGACCGCCTCTGCGGCCCTGGCCGCCTGTTCGGCGGCAAGTCTCTCTCTTCTTCGGAACTCTCTGAGCTTGCCGGGGTCTGCCAGCAGCCTGTCCAGCAGGCCAACGCAGCCCGGGGCGAGGAAGAACCGGCCGATATAAATGAGGATGTCTATATTTGCGGCCAGCCCGACGCCTATGCCTATTGCGGCAATCGGCAAAAAAATCAAAGCCAGATACCCGCTCCAGACCGGCGCGGCAGCAGCCACAGCCAGGTTGTACGGAGCATCGGGGGCGAAGTTGCCCCCTTCCTTCTTAACGCCGTAGAATTTGCCCCACGGTATCAGCAGGAACATCTTTGCGTACCATCCGAACTTACCTCCTCCGACTTTAACAACCGCGTCCGCCTTATCCTGAGAGTCCTTGTTAAGAGCAGTTAACTTAACAGCCGATAAGAAGTGACTCATTTCGTGGATGGCGATGCCAATGTGCCAGGATAGATACAATATAACCAAAGAAACAATGGTTTCCCAGCTTACGAACATAAAACGCAGCGTCTGGAACTTGTTCTCGACATCGGCCGGGACACTCAACACCGAGGAAATAAATGCGGCGTGGAAGGAAACCAGCTTATGGTTCGCAATTACCCAGCCTCGCTCTAAATATCCCGCAGCTTTGGCCCTGACCTTTTCAAGCGGGCCTGCTAATCTATCCTCTTTTCTTCTCAATTTCATTTTTGTTCTTGCAACATTGTCCATTCCGGGTCTTCCCTTTCTTTGTCTATTTTTTCACAATTTCTTATCACAACGGACTTTATAAAATCCGACAACCTTTATTATTACCTGTAATCCTGCACAAAATTTAATAGCCGGGACCTGTGTATCTTTATATAAAGCGATTGCATTATCTCAGGTTCAGGTCAAAGCCATCGCATTTAACAGTAAATTCAGAAAATTTCAAGGCAAATCTTTTCGGGGATTCAAAGAAATGACGAAATTGAGGAAAATTACCTCAAACTTTCCGAAATCAAGAACAGAAATACCAGCGGTAAGAGTTTTCACATTTAACAGCTTTTCATTTGTGGTTTCACATTCCATCCGCTATTTTTCGTATATTAGATGCATTGTACCGATTGTGTTTTAAGAATGCGCAAAGAACACAGGATTTTTTCATTTTTTCCGGCCGGGGCAAAAGAGTTCGGTAAAAAAATGCCCAAAATATTTGTATCAATGAAGCCGATGGATTAAGATGACCTGATAATCACAACGATAAAAATGTGTGAAAGTTATACCGGATATGCCTGTAGAACGTTACCAGACGAATGAACTTTATTTTTTCAGCAAAAAGGGGCAATTATGAATGAAAACCACAAAAATACCGAGGATGAAATCAGCGACTTAAAGCAGGAGCTGGAACACTTCCAACAGGAAAAAGAGCGGGTCAGAGCTATCATAGGTAAAATCGGCGGTGTACCAAAATTTCGTACAAAGCTCATTAACGTAATTTTTATTATCATAATTGCGGTCTCCGTTGTAGGTTCAATAATAGGAGGCGAAAAAACACGTCTTCTGATGATCGAACTGGCAACGGTAACGCTATCAATAAAAATAATCTACATGATACATTTACAAATGCGTGTGAATCACTTCCAATTCTGGATACTTTCATCACTTGAATGGCGCCTTAACGAAGGGATGAGACATATCAAACAATTACAAAAGTAGCTCTGCATCTGCCACATCTCAGATGCACTGGCAGGGTCCGCTTGTCCTGCATAAATTGTGCATAGGCTCACACTATTAGCACGTAATTGCTCTGGCATCATCGCCGGAAAAAATTTTTTCTTGTCGCATTTTCGCCATAAATCAGCTCTTAATAGTAGAAGCGCTTCGACAGGAGACCCTGTAATGCGAACAGATGCTGAATTGGTAAATGCTGTTTTAAGGGGCGAAAAAGAGCTCTTTGCCGTGCTTGTAAAACGTTACGAACGGCCTGTACGTGCCGTTGCGCTGGACGTTCTGGGCGATTATCATTCGGCAACAGATGTCTCGCAGGACGCTTTCGTAAGAGCTTACGAACGGTTGGCCGGGCTGCGAAAACCTGAAGCTTTCGGCCCCTGGCTGATGAAAATAACCCGCAGATGCGCACTTGATTCAGCCCAGCGAAGGCCAAAAGAGACCCGGCTGGAAACAAAAATCGCCGCGGCGATAGAAAATCCGGACGGTCGGCTCGATGAGGACAAACAGAGACTTTTAGCTGCCGTAGTAAAACTACCCGGTTCTGAAAAACAGGTCGTAATGCTTCGCTATTTCGGTGACAACAGCGTCAATGATGTCGCTAATTTACTCGGCCGAAGTGTCGGCACCGTAACCAAACAGCTTTCGCGGGCACACAGACGTCTGCGAAAAATATTAGAGAGGTCGGAAAAATGACTACCGAAGAAACAATGGGAAAAAGATTGGAAAAACTGGCTCAGGCAATCAGCCCTGACGAGACACTCGTCGAGAACGTAATGAGCCGTATCGATGCAATAAGTTTCGGCAAACCCGGCAAAACAAAAAAAACGAAGAATAAACT
>CAZLIO010000112.1:0-4225 GCA_964559025.1 uncultured Pirellulales bacterium
AAAAAGAGTCCGGCGCATTTAGAAAGCAGACTGTAAGGTATGTCAACGAGTGATTTTGGCTCATCCTCACCGGTCACAAAAACTTTAATAAGCTCTTCTTCTTCTTTCCAATTTGTTTTCATGGCCTCCTCCACAGCAACCAGAGGTCCACGTTTTTCCAGTTGTAGTGGTGGAGTTTCACAAAGGATAAACTGCTCCAAAGGAATATCAAAATCTTTAGCCAGACTGTACAGATTGTGCTTGCAATTTAGCTTAAATATGGTCCCTGCATGATGCCCATTATGTTCCTGACTGGATCTAAGGATATTGACTTCTTTC
The DNA here is from genome assembly GCA_964559025.1 of uncultured Pirellulales bacterium. GTDB lineage: Bacteria > Planctomycetota > Phycisphaerae > Sedimentisphaerales > Anaerobacaceae > NIOZ-UU13. The sequence continues at coordinate 319 of CAZLIO010000112.1, forward strand.
AAACGTTGCGGTGGTCGGCGTCTCTGTATTGATCTCGCCAGCGCCTGAACAACTTGATTTTCATCGTTTACGGCTTTCTGGATAATCCGGTCAACATACGCGTCGGTGAATGTGCCAAGGTCTTTAGAAGTCACGAGTTCTTTGATATCTTTGCCATCTTTTGGTATTCTGTATTTTCCCTGACTCCGTAAGCGCCGAAGCAACTGACGACACACTTCCTCCATGCCGAACGTCGTTTTGTGGTAATAGACAGTGCGGTGCATAAAGAAGCGAGCAAGCAGGAGCTGTTCAGCAGCAGGTATAGCTTTCTCAGATATCCCTAACATTCCGGAAGGACTAATTTTCAAATTGTTGAGTAGATAATTGATATCAATCTGACCATAAGGAACACCAGTGGCCTGGGAATCACGCAATAGATAATCTAATCTATCCATATCGAGGCTGCTATGAACCAGCTTGCTCAATTGCAAGCTTTTCTTGCTTTTTGTTGGCCTTTTGGGTCCAAAGAGGTTTGCAATTTCTTTGGCTCTTTTCTTACCTCCAAGTGCCTCGATGAGGTCGCTTTGCTTATTTACGATAAACGTGCCCACGAGGTCATGTTCAGGATATGGATCGCCACTTCTATCAAGAGTTTTCCCTTCCACCTGAGCCCCTTCGACCTGTTCTTCTGTCAATTTTACCTTGTCGATTCTTTCCATGAGATGGGAATAAGGATAATGACCTACATCGTGCAAGAGAGCAGCGAGACGAAGATTCTCTTGTTGTTTACGAGACAATACAACTCGGCCGGTTGTTTTAGCAATATCGATGATCCTTGTCATAATTGCAAGCGCACCAAGGCTATGTGCGAACCTTGTGTGCGTGGCATTAGGGTACGCCATCTGGCTCATCGCAAGCTGCTTCAGGTGGCGTAAACGCTGAAATGATGCTGTGTCAATAACTTCAAGTTCACGCTTTTTTAAATGAGTATCCCCGTGAATTGAATCAACAACTAATTTATCGAAACCGTCACGCTTGGAGGAGGCCATAAGTTTTCAATTCCCCTAGCGCCTTTTGGACGTCCTCCTCGCTGAAATAATCTTTGTTGAATTGTTTCAAAGTTGCAATGATACGGCTTGTATCTACTTTAGAAACTTGTCTGCGGTCAATCAGGAAATGAACCGACGCCAACAACTCAAGTTTCTTTGCAAGCTTATTCCGGTCAGGCTCCGCGAAGATGTCTCTAATTCTTTCCAATCGTTGTGAAGATTTATCGTCCAAATTCCACCCTTCGGATTCATCCAGGCCAACTGAAATGTCCGTGGCAATAGCATATTCGTCACGAGTCAGGGAGGGGCTATAAGGTCCATAAAGATACCAGTGATAGTAGTAGCCCAGGTTGACTCCAGCGGTTTGCGCCAGATAAACAGATTTTTGCATTATCAAACGGTCTTGAAAGATATTTATTTTAAAGGGTAGGCCTAGACCGTCAATGGTAAGCTTTACACCGATTTGTTGCCGATCCATAACGATGCTCCCTAATTAAGAATTAAGGTAAGATTAGACCACTTATTATTAAACAATACCGAATGGCGGTTCGTTAAGCAGTGTATGCTTTAGTGAATAGCGGTTTTTGGCCCAAGAACGCTCTTTTCAGATACCAAAAAGTCTTTAAGCAACCGCCATTCTTGAATCATACCTATTTTTTATCGACTAATCAACCCCCTTTGTATTATTTTTTTCGCAGTTCTGCAAGAAAATATTGGGCACAGCTGAACGCCGTTTTCTGTTGACTATTTTTAAGAGATTATTTACTATTTTCGGTATCTAACAGTCAACGTTCAAATTTTAAGCTGTGAGGAGTTTTTTCAAGTGAGGCAAATCTTATGGACAGTAATCGACGGAAGTTTTTGAAAATGGTGGTCGCTGGAACGGCTGTGGCGGCGCTGCCGACGTATGCGCAGCAGCCGAAGAGAATACCCAACAAATCTGTAGCGCAAACGGTTCTGCCGCGCTGGCGGGGTTTCAATCTGCTGGATATGTTCACAATGCGAAGCAGAGGCGGTTTCCGGGAGGATGATTTCCGCTGGATGCGCGACTGGGGCTTTGACTTTGTTCGTTTTCCGATGTGCTATCGGCTGTGGATAGAAGACGAAGACGACTACAAGCTCAACGAGCCGATGCTAGAGAAGCTCGACCGGGCTGTGGAGCTTGCCGGCAAATACGGACTGCACGTCAGTCTGAATTTTCACCGCGGGCCCGGATATTCGGTGAACAGGGAATTTACCGAGCCTTTCAACCTCTGGAAGGACAAGGAGCCGCTCGATGCATTCTGTTTCCACTGGCAGATGCTTGCCAAACGCTATCGGGGCGTTTCGAGAGATAAGCTCAGCTTCGATTTAATCAACGAGCCGCCCTCCATTGGGAAGCGTATGAGCCGTGCCGACCATGAACGGGTAGTCCGGACTGCGGTGGCGGCCATCCGTGAAGTAAATCCCGACCGTATCGTCATAGCTGATGGTATAAGCTGGGGCAATGAACCGGCGCCGGAGCTGGCCGACCTCGGAATCGCCCAGAGTACACGGGCATATCAGCCGATGTTCATTAGCCATTACAAGGCCTCGTGGGTAAACAGTGAGAGTTACCCCGAGCCCGCCTGGCCCGGACACGGCTGGGACCGCAAGCGCATGGAACAGCATTACAAGAAATGGGCCGACCTTGCTAAAAAAGGTGTTGGCGTGCACTGCGGCGAAGGTGGCGCTTATAACAAGACACCCCACAAGGTTGTTTTGGCCTGGCTGCGGGATGTCCTGGAGATTCTGACCGGTCACGGTATCGGCTTAGCCGTTTGGAACTTTCGCGGCTCATTCGGCATTCTCGACTCCGGCCGAAAAGATGTAGACTACGAGGACTTTCAGGGCCACAAGCTCGACCGCAAGCTGCTGGAACTACTGCAGGAGTTCAAATAAGTCTGTACTTTGATGGATTGGAAACTACTTCTCATTCTCTGTAGGATTGTTTTGGCTCGGCGTACTTAAATTCTCGTTCTCGTATTGAAATACAGCATCTATCGGTACGCCAAAAGCGTGGGCTATTTTAAAGGCAAGGGGCAGTGAGGGCGCATACTTGCCGGCTTCGGTGGCAATAATTGTCTGGCGAGTAACACCTACGCGGTCGGCCAACTGCTGCTGGGTCATTTGGCCATTTTCAAAACGCAGCTTGCGGATGTTGTTGGTTAAGTTACTTTTCGACATTTTTGCCCACCCTTCCGTACTGAATCAAAGTGGTTACGCTTTGAACAAAGATAAAGACCGCAATTCCCTCAACAATTACTATTGGCATCACATTAACCGAGATAGAACGGTCCGGAGAGGAAGTTAACCAGACATAGATACATGCCGTAATGAAATATATCCAGAGCACAACGTATCCGGCCAAGGTTGACCTTATTAAAATTAACTTGTCTCGTTCATCGAATTCTATCTTTGCTTTTCTTTTCCACTTTCTGTTGAAGAATAAAAGTAACAGCCAAGACAGCCCTCCTATGATAGTTGCGCATGCAAATGAGAACAAATGCAAAAAGGATGGACCTTCAAGATAAATAAGTAATACGGGTAACTGGCCGAAGATGGCCCAGACTGGTACTACCAAAAGCAATGCAATCCATGTTTCTCTCTGAACCTTATTCATGATTTTTCTCCTTTGCTTTCCCAGCCATATTGAATCAGGGCGGCAACAGATGACACCAAAATCCAAACAAAAACGGCTAAGTACACCAGACTCAATATCAGGGAAGCTTTAATGGAGCCCAACTTGGTTATTACAGTTAAGAACCAGCCGGCACCGCCTAAAAATATGAAAGCTCCTACTATTCCATAATATAACGCCCTGCGCTCGATTTCGATATCCCGTTCGTCGTATATCTTTT
>CAZLIO010000112.1:4235-8733 GCA_964559025.1 uncultured Pirellulales bacterium
CCTCCAGACTTGATTGTGCTTCTTCATCTTTGTTATCTTTTTCCAACGCCACTCCAGGATGACTATCAGTATCAAGGGGGGTCGTATTAAGCAGCCCCAGCATTCGAATCGCGTTATGATCCTGTGGCTCTCTCATTTCCAGGTTATAAATTTTCATGATAGTTAGCGCACCGGACATGACCATTAATCCAAGTATTGAAACTGCAAGCTTACACCATGTTCTTTTTTGTGCCTTATTCATTATTTTTCTCCTTTACCCGCCCGGCCGTACTGAATCAGTGCGGCGACGGATTCCACTATTATCTTAAGACCTACGCCCACCAGCGGTATTACGGGCAACGCAAGAGGCGGGAAGCTGCCTCTGGGTCCCACCGCAAAGTAACAAACCATGATGGTCGCCGCCATACCCAGACCAAAACCTGTCCAGCCAAAAAGATTAGATCTGTGGTGTATCTGCCCGTCCCGCTCGTCAAAGTCCACTCCCTTGTCCGCTTTGCGAAAAATAGTCTTTGCCATTCCCACAAGGACTAGCGAGATAACGATTACCACAGTTACGCGGTTCGGGGGCATTAAACGCTCGTCAGGCGGAAGTGTCCCTGCCACCACCACGCTAATCACCGAGCCCGCTACTATTACGATCAGATTAAACCACGCGATTTTCTGCCATCTATTCATGATTTTTCTCCTTCTTTTTACATTTTGGGATTCTCTATGTTTGTAAATGTAAAGTTTACTTTACATTTTGTCAAGTATATCTTACATTTTTTGTAATTTTTTTCTCAAGAACTGTTGGTTGAAAGCTGGGTTTCATCATAAGTCCAGTGCTAATAAAGCGTTGGACAAATTGGGGAAAAACGGTCTTTTTTGGAAATTTCGTAAGAAGCCATTGTTTTGCTTGTGTTTTTTAGTCAGCCAGGAAATCAATCAGTTTGAGTTTCTATCAGTTATATACGAAAAAATCTCTTGCTCAAATTCTCGTGTATTTCCGATATATAGTTAATGGTGTTTACTGATTTCCAGACAAAGCAATGCCTGTTTTGTGCTGAGACCATACAGGCCCGCGCAATCAAATGCCGATTCTGCGGGGAATTTCTCAACAGTGACAAGGCGAAGGCCCTGGAGGCTGACCCGGAACCGGATTCGCAGTCATCCGAGGACGAAGAAACAAGCGATAACGTCCTGTTTGTAGCCAGACCTTCTCTGTGGGGGATGGCCCCGGCGATGGTCAAAGCTTTGTTCTTTATTGTTTTAGCGGGCCTTTTGGTAAGGCTGCCCCTCGAGAACTTCATTAATGACCTGTTAGGTTTGGGACTTACCGAGAGCCAAAGCTGGACCGTTGGCGGGTACAGGATTATCGCCGGCTTTGGGCTTGGCTTGATTGTTGTGCTTATTCTTGTGATGAAAATAGTCAGGCTCAAAATGACCCGTTACGAAGTTTCGCCTGACAGGATAGAATGGAGCCGGGGTATCCTCGACAGACGGGTTGATAATCTGGATATGTTCCGGGTGATTGACCTGAAGATGCGCAGGAGCGTGCTCGACTGTATTTTCGGGATCGGTACTGTGGGGCTGATAACGACCGACAAGACGGACCCGAAGTTTGAGTTTGAAAAGATACACAGGCCCCGCGAGCTCTACGATATTATCAAGAAGGCCAGCCTTGAGGCCGACCGGCGAACCGGCGTTGTGCATCTGGAATAAATTTAAGAATTCCCATCCTCATCCGGGACATACTCAATCAAATCACCGGGCGTGCAGCTCAACGCTTTGCATAAGCCGTTCAAAGTGGAAAAGCGAATTGCACGGGCCTTGTTGGTTTTAAGGATGGAAAGGTTATTTACCGCCAGGCCTGTTGCCTGGGCCAAATCCTTTAGCTTCATCCGCTTGTCCAAAAGCACATAATCCAGTCGAATGTTAATCATTTCTTGACCTCTTTTAGACCAGCGTTTTAGATTCTTCAATAACTGGCATTATCCGCCGCAAAGTCTGAGCCAATCCGATCAGAATCAATACTTTCGCTGCGGTATACAACAGCATAAGCAGTCCAAGCAATAATCTCAGATAAAGAGACGAAAGGTTAAAACTGGAGTCGTTTATATATATCCAAACGTGGTTCCCAATCAGAAGGACTGCGCACACGTAGAGAATCTTGTCGCCATTATGCAGTATCCAGCCGACTTTGTACTCTCTATCAAACAAGTATCGAATGAACTGCGCAATACCCAATGCCACCAGTCCCAAGAGTATAAACTTGAAGATTCCTGATGGCCAGTCAGTTAGGACAAAAGTCTTGAAAGCCTCCCAATCGTTAATCCTTGAGACCAGTGCCACAGCCTTTGTACAGCCCCAAGCCAACCCCGTAATCAAAAGCACCGACCCCATGATTCGGGCTGCGATACAGTAAAAATGCAACAACCGCCTGTTTTTTTCAATGAATTCGTTCATAATACTATCGCTCCTTTCTTAATTTTTAACGATTTCATCTATATTTCATGTAATTATAAACGAATATCGTTGAATTGTCAACGAAAAAAATAAATTTATGCAAAAAAAATTAGTTTTGTTGCCGAGTTAAGGGAGTGGAAATATAGATAAATAGCGGTTTCAGGTTCTGAGGATTTTACGCTCAAGTTCAAGCATCCTTTTTTTGAGTGTTATTCCACCGGGCGCTGAGAAGCCGCCGAGTTTTCCGTCGCTGCGGATTATACGATGGCAGGGGATAATCAGCGGCAGTGGATTTTTGGCAAGGGCGCTGCCGACGGCCCGGCTTGCGGCGGGTCGGCCTGATTTTTTCGCTAATTGGCCATAAGTTATTGTTTGGCCGAATCCGATGTCTCTGCAGGTGGTTAAAACCGAAATACCAAACGAACTCAATCCTTCAAGGGCCAGAGGAACATCCCGGCTAAAATTCACGAAGACACCCTCAAAATAGGCGGTTATCTGTTCCTGAAGTGTTCTTAAAAAGGTTTTGTCGAGCTGAGGGTTGTGGAAATTTTTTAGAAGAAGGGATTTGATTTTTTTGGGTTTCGGCCCGGGTAGTTGGGTTCGGCAAAGAGCGTATTCGGTGCCGGCAAGGCCAAAATAGCCCCATTTGGTCTTAAAAATCGTGTATTTTATGACTTTTTGCATTTTTAACCACGGATACCCGCCTACGCGGCACAAGTTACACAGATTTAACCAAAGATTTCACAGATTGCACGGGTTTTGTTTTTTTCATTTGCTGAAGCCAAATCTATTGACGCAAGAGCAAAATTCTGTTAAATATATTGGTTTTTACAAAAATAGGGGTTGGCAGCCGAGATTTGCTAACAGCTTTATTTTTGATTTTTTGTTTTTTAATTTATGTCTCTTGAAGAACTGAGAAAGAAAATAGACGAACTTGACCATCAGCTTGTCAAGCTGCTCAATGAGCGTGCGCGCGTTGTGGTGGAGATAGGAAAGCTAAAGACCAGGACCGACAAACCGGTTTATTCGCCGGACCGCGAAAAAGATTTCCTTGCCAGAATTGTCAAGATCAATGAAGGTCCGCTGCCTGATGGGTGCTTAATAGCTATTTGGCGTGAGTTGATGAGCGGGTCTTTTGTTTTGGAAAGGCCGTTGCGAATCGGCTATCTTGGCCCCGCCGGCAGCTTCAGCCATACCGCCTCGATGCTCAAGTTCGGCCAAAGTGTCGAATACGAACCGTTGGCGGATATCACAAGTATCTTTGATGAAGTGAGCAAGGGTCATTGCGACCTGGGCCTTGCGCCGGTAGAGAATACTATGGGCGGCGGCGTAATAGAAACGCTTGATGCCCTGATAGATTCGAATGTGAAAGTCTGCGCTGAGGTTCTGATGGCAATCCATCATAGTCTTTTGGGCAATTGTTCTTTGGAAGAAATCGAGAAGATTTACTCGAAGCCGGAAGTTTTCGTCCAGTGCCGAAACTGGCTAAGTGCCACCTTTAAGGAGGCACAAACTATACCTGTAGCCTCTACTGCCAAGGCGGCACAAATGGCTGCCGATGAGCCCGGGGCCGCTGCCATTGGCTCCAATGTGGCTGCGGAATTATATGGGCTGCGAATCATTTGCGAGAATATCGAGGATACTGCCAACAATATAACCAGATTTTTAGTAATCAGCCGGGAAGACGCAAGGCCGACCGGCGAAGATAAGACAGCTATATTGTTCAGCACCGCTCATAAAGCCGGTGCCTTAGCCGATGTGCTTGATGTTTTCAAGCGATACAATATCAATATGACAAATATCGAGTCCAGGCCCAGCAAAAAAAGACAGTGGGAGTACTATTTCTTCGTGGACTTTTTGGGACACAGAACGGATAAGAACGTCCGTGAGGGAATGGAAGAAGCGCGGAAGCATTGTTTGCAGCTTTCGATATTGGGCAGCTTCCCAAGAGCGACGGAGCTGCTTTAGTTGTATTTTGCAAAGCCTTTAGTTACGGATAAGAATTATGCAAAATTGAGGTTAGGCATATATTATTTAAGAAAATCAGGTTTTT
>CAZLIO010000113.1:0-8713 GCA_964559025.1 uncultured Pirellulales bacterium
TTAACGGTACCTCGGACAGCCGTCATCGTATTGAACATGCCCAGGTACTTCACAATGACGACATCCCCCGGTTCGCCGCTCTTGGTGTGATTGCGTCGATGCAGCCCACCCATTGCATAACTGATAAGCGTTTTGCCGAAAAACGAATCGGTATAAAACGCTGTAAAGGGGCATACGCCTGGCGGCGGCTGTTGAATGCAAGGGCGGCGGTAGCTTTTGGTACTGATTATCCCGTCGAGCCAATCAATCCACTGGAAGGTTTGTATGCCGCGGTCACCCGAAAGGACAGAGCCGGCGAACCCGGTGACGGATGGTTCCCGGATCAAAAACTAAGTATGGAGGAAGCCATCGAGCTGTATACCCTTGGCTCAGCATATGCGGAATTCATGGAAGATTGCAAAGGTATGATCAAAGAAGGTTATCTGGGCGATGTAGTGATATTCAATAAGGACCTGATGACCATACCGTATGACCAAATTATGTCTTCAAAGGTGGACTATACGATTGTAGGCGGAAAGGTTGCGTACGAACGAGTTCTGCAAAATTGAGGTTAGGCATACTTTGAAAAGAAAAAAATCGTTTTTTGTTTTTTCTTTTCAAACAGTAAGTTATTGTGTAATAAGTAGTTAGCCGATTATTTAAGAAAATCAAAAAAACAGATTTTCTTAAATAATATATGCCTAACCTCAATTTTGCAGGAGCCTTTTGTGTACAAACGAAAAGAGGCAAATTGATTTATAAACACCTTCAACAGAAAGGATGAAAGATGTATGATCAGCGAATCAGTCGGCGTAAGTTTGTAGCCACAGCAGCATCCTCGTTTGCGTTCACGTACATCCCCAGGTGTGTCTGGGGTGCTAATGAGCGTTTCTACTTGGCTGGCATCGGCGTCGGCGGCAAAGGGGCCGGTGAAGTGAGAGACTTGACCCGGGCGGGCGGCAGGTTCGTGGCGCTCTGCGACGTCGATGGGACTCGGGCCGGCAAGACGTTCAAGGGCTTCCCTGACGCGAAGCGCTACAGGGACTTCCGTGTTATGCTCGAAAAGGAAAAAGGCATCGACGCCGTCACAGTAAGCACGCCTGACCACACGCACACGATTGCGTCCGTGATGGCCATGTCTTTAGGCAAGCATGTGTACTGCCAGAAACCGCTGACGCATTCGATCTACGAGGCGCGCGTAATGGCACAGGCGGCCGGGTATTACAAGGTGCAGACGCAGATGGGCAATCAGGCGCATGCTGGAGAGCCGATTCGTCGCGCCGTAGAGCTGGTGCGCGCGGGCATCATCGGTCCGGTGCGTGAAGTACACGCATGGACTAACCGTCCGATCTGGCCGCAGGGACAAACCGCGCTGGAAGAGCGAAAACGCCTCGCCGGCGAGCCCAAACCGGCTGACCTGGACTGGGACCTCTGGCTCGGCCCGGCGCCGATGCGCACGTATAACGCCTGCTATGTGCCGTTCAAGTGGCGCGGCTGGTGGGACTTCGGCACCGGCGCGCTCGGTGACATGGCTTGCCACATTATGGATATGCCGTATTGGGCACTCGATCTGGGCTCGCCACTGACTGTCGAAGCCGAATCCGGCGGGAAGACCACGGAGACCGGTCCTTACTGGTCGACCATCACGTATCAATTCGCCGCGCGCGGGTCGGTTGGTGGTGGCAAGCTCGGCGGCGCGGTTGGCCCAAAGGCCGCGGTCGAGCAGCCCGCAGTGAAATTCATCTGGTACGACGGCAGTAAGGATGGCAAGCAGAATGCGCCGTACGACCTGCTGGAGAAGGCGACCGAAGAGGCCAGGAGGACCAGCGCAGGCAGTCAGGTTGCCGAGACCAGGGGCGAGAGGAAAAAAAGGAAAACGCCTCCCGCCATTGAAGACCCGAAGCGTTGGGATATGATTCTTGTCGGCGAGAAGGGAATGATGTTGTTCAGGCGAAGCTCGACCGACTGGGTCGTTACGCCTGGCCGCCGCCTCGAGCAGTTCGCCGACGTCCCGAAGACCATCCGCCGTGTGTCCAACGAAGATGTGGAATGGATGGAGGCTTGCAAAGGGGGACCCAAACCGCTATCCAGTTTCGACTACGCAGGCCCGTTCACCGAAATGGTGGTGCTGGGCACTCTGGCCGTGCGTCTCGGCAAAAAGATTGAGTGGGATGCCGAGGCTTTGAAGGCGACAAATGCCCCCGAGGCCGACGAGCTCATCCAGCGTCAGTACCGAAAGGGCTGGGACCTGACCGTACCGACGGCGGTGTCGCGGGTCGGTTGAACCAGTCTTTTCCAAGTATTCATCCACCTCGGAGGCTACATGTATGAGTGGATTCAGGGTGAGCTGGGAAAGCTCGGTATCGCAATCTCCGAAAACTGTGTAACAAATATCCACCATCCCCAAAGCCTTTGGCTTTGAGGCTACTACTCAACCGTGGGAATGACAGGCCGGCTGTTGTCATAGTATTTAAAAAAAGATTTGAACCAAATAAAAAATTCTTGTATTATCCCTATTAGGAATCAGGCTTATTTGTTCGTAAGAAGCGGTCGCAGATACATTTTATAAGACGTAATCTCGGATACATGAATGAAAAAGTTCTTTTCAGCTCTGCTTGTTCTTTTAATAGTTGCGTTGATCGGCTGGCAAGCATACACACGAATCACCGCCTCTGCCAATAAGAAGGGCCTCAGCCGTTCGGCTGCCCCGGTGGCTATCGAGACAAGACCGATTCGCAAAGATGTAATCAGGGATATTGGAATTTTTACCGGGTCTCTGCTACCGAAGTCACAGTTTATTGTCGCACCCAAGGTGGCCGGCTGGCTTAAAAAACTCTTAGTCAATATCGGTGATGCAGTTCAACAAAATCAGGTGATAGCAATCCTGGATGACGAAGAATATACCCAGCAGGTACAACAGGCCCGGGCCGAATTACAGGTCGCCAAGGCAAATTCCGAAAACTGTACCAGCGACCTTGACATCGCCAAACGTGAGTATGAAAGGGCAAAGGCGCTTCGTGAAAAAAAGATTGCCTCCGCTTCGGAGCTGGATGAATCCGAGGCCGCATTTAACGCCTGCCAGATGAGACTCAAAGTCTCACTCGCTCAGGTGGCTCAAAAGGAAGCGGCTCTAAAAACTGCTGATGTTCGACTTTCCTATACCAAGGTTCAGGCGTTCTGGGAAAACGGTGATGAGCCAAGGGTTGTTGGTGAAAGATTTGTGGACGAGGGAGCGCTGCTGCAGATGAATGAGCCCATTGTTTCCATCCTCGAAAACAACCCATTGACCGCAGTGGTTTACGTCATTGAAAGGGACTACCAAAAAGTCGAGGTGGGTCAACAGTCTATTGTCACCACTGATGCTTATCCCGACAAAACTTTTACCGGCAGTGTTATCCGCATAGCACCGCTTCTCAAAGAAAGCTCCCGTCAGGCCAGAGTTGAAATAGAAGTCCCGAATCCTGACCAGCTGCTCAAGCCGGGAATGTTTGTAAGGTCCCGAATCGAGTTTGCCAGGCATGATAACGCCACATTGGTTCCGTTCGCTGCTCTGGTCAGAAGAGAGGACAAAGAAGGGATTTTTATTGCCGAGGCGAACAATCTCAAGGCTCGTTTTGTTCCCGTAACAACAGGCATCATAAACGGCGAATTAGCTGAGGTAATAGAACCGAAAATTTCAGGTTTGGTGGTCACTTTGGGTAATCATCTTCTCGAGGATGGCTCAGATATTATAATATCCGAGAAGAAGGACTCGGAAAAGGTTCCCCAAAATATGGACATTAAATCTAATTCGGCGTCAGTCAATACGAGGTCAGGAGATTCGCGATGAGAATCTCACGCTTTGCTGTCCACCGCCCGATATTCACGATTATGGTGGTTTTGATTGTAGTCCTCCTTGGCACTATCTCGCTATTAAGACTTCCTATCGACCTTATGCCGGATATTTCATACCCGACTCTCAGCATTTCCTGTGCTTACGAAAACGCCGGCCCTGAGGAAATCGAGGAGCTTATCACGCGTCCAATCGAAGAAGCCATGAGTGCTGTGCCCGGAGTGGATGAGGTAACCTCCGTTTCCGTCGAAGGCCAGGGCACCGTTCGGGTAACTTTCAGCTGGGGGACTGATCTTGACGCCGCCGCAAATGATATTCGTGACCGTTTGGATCGGATTATTGATCATCTACCGGATGATTCCGACCGACCCACACTTCGAAAATTTGACCTTGCAAGCTTCCCAATCTTAATTCTTGGCGCCTATAGTAACCTCGATCCCGTCCAGACCCGGCAGATTATTGAAGACCAGGTAAAATATCGCCTCGAGCGCGTGCCCGGTGTGGCCGCCGTTGATATATATGGAGGTCAGGAGCGTGAGATTCACGTTAATCTCGACCCGGCCAAGATAAATGCTTTGGCCATATCGCTCGACGAGATTATGGGGCATATACGCGCGGGAAACGTAAACGTTCCGGCGGGCACCATCGAAAGGGGAAATCTGGAGGTTACTATCAGAACGCCCGGCGAATATACCGACCTTACGCAGCTACAGGACACTGTAATAGCGATTCGGCAGGGTGTGCCCATTCAATTGAGGGAAATCGCTTCCGTAGAGGATTCCTGGCAGAAGATTACAAGGATTGTCCGAGTTAACGGCATGCCGGGTATGCGGCTCTCGGTCAATAAACAATCAGGAAAAAATACCGTGGAGGTCGCACGTGGTGCACTTGAGGAGCTTGAACGCATCAACCGCGATATACCGCAAATTAATATAACCTCTATTCTTGATACCTCTGATTATATCAAGCGCTCCATCAAAAATGTGGGCGCTTCTGCAATTTATGGAGGAATATTGGCCGTAATCGTGCTGCTTTTGTTTTTACGCAACGTGCGAAGCACCATTGTTATTGCGACCGCCATTCCGGTCTCAATCATAGCAACTTTTGCCTTGTTGTATTTCGGTAGTCTTACTCTCAATATCATGACACTTGGCGGATTGGCTCTTGGAATCGGCATGCTCGTTGATAATGCAATTGTCGTTCTCGAAAACGTCTTTCGAATGCGGGAATCCGGCGACTTGTTGGAGCATGCCGCCGTCAATGGCACTGAAGAGGTCACAAATGCCATCATTGCAAGCACACTGACTACAATGGTTGTCTTTTTGCCGCTGGTCTTTATGAGAGGCATGTCCGGCGTGATGTTCAAACAGCTCTCAATCGTGGTCAGCTTCTCGCTTCTATGCTCCCTTGTGGTAGCGCTGACGGTGGTGCCGATGCTCTCTGCACGTATTCTTCCTGCTTCTTCAAAAGATGCACAGTTTAGGCAAACGTTCGGAAGCAGGATATTCGAAATTAGTGCACGATTTTTCAAACGTCTGGAAGACAGCTATAAAAGGCTCCTCCACCTTGCTTTAGATAACCGTTCCTTTGTTGTGGTTGTTGCGGGTTTAGTTTTAGCTGCAAGTTTGATGCTTATTCCATACGTGGGTGTAGAGCTGATGCCCAGTACGGATGAAGGTGAGGTCCGAGTCGATGGCGAAATGCAGGTCGGCACTCGTCTGGATTTGATGGACGAGAAATTTTTATTCATCGAGGAAATCGTTGACGACGCCGTACCTGAAATTCAAAACGTGGTTACAAGTGTGGGGGGCTCCCGATGGCGTGGAAGTGGTGGACATACCGGCAGTATTCGCATCTCACTGAAATCCCAGTCTCAGCGGTCGAGGTCAAGTGAGCAGATTACCGCCGAGCTGCGCCGCAAGTTAAGCAACATACCGGGAATGATTATTCGATGCCGCGCCGGACAGGGATTATTTATATTCCGTTTAGGCACCTCGGGAACCGACAAGGTTCAGGTCGAAGTCCGCGGCCACGACCTGCAGATGGCAGACGTGTTGGCCGCACAGGTCAAAGAAATTGTGGAATCAGTGGAAGGTATCACCGATGCCCGAATCAGCCGTGAATTAGGCAGTCCTGAAGAGCTGATTTTCATAGACCGCCAGAAAGCCGCCGATATGAATCTGACCGTTTCAAAGATCGCAAATGCCCTTCAAACTATAATCTCGGGAACAAGGGCCGGCTACTATCGCCAGGCTGGGGACGAATATACAATTCTTGTTAAGCTCAGAGAGGCCGAGAAAATGGACTTGAGAGACATTCTTGACCTTACCCTTGTCAGCTCCAACGGCCAGCCGGTTGTCCTTAGAAATGTCGTAAATGTAGCTCCTCAAAGTGGTCCTGTAGTAATTGAACGAAAGGACCAGGAACGCATCGTTAGCATTTCGGCTGACATTAGCGGAAGGGACATGGGCTCAGTTATCTCGGACATACGTGGACTACTGCGAGGTATCCCTGTACCGGCAGAATTTACTATCGCTTTCGGGGGTGATTATGAAGAGCAGCAGAAGTCATTTCGCGAGCTCCTGTTCAGCTGCGTTCTGGCACTGGTGCTGGTTTATATGGTGATGGCCTGCCAGTATGAGTCTTTACGTGACCCTTTCGTTGTGATGTTTTCGGTGCCGCTGGCCGCGATAGGAGTGATTCTGATGCTTTTCCTCACGGGTACAACTTTTAACGTTCAGTCTTTCATCGGATGTATTATGCTGGGAGGAATTGTCGTCAACAATGCAATTCTTCTTGTTGACCATACCAACCTGCTGCGTCGCAAAGCCTCTATGCCGATTCGAGACGCTATAGAAGAAGCAGGCCGAAGACGCCTGCGGCCGATTCTTATGACTGCAATGACAACTATTACTGCCCTGGTACCTTTGGCCCTCGGCCTCGGTGAAGGAGGCGAAGCTCAGGCCCCCATGGCAAGAGCCGTCATTGGAGGTTTGCTAAGCTCAACATTGATTACCCTCGTATTTGTTCCTGTTGTCTATTCTATTTTTGAACGCCGCAGCTTTGGCGGAACATCCGGTGGTGAAAGTGATATGGAAAATATTTCAGATTAATGGCGATTGAAAAAGTGTTTGTAAAAAATTCAACCACAATATTTTGTGGCATAATATTGTTTATCAAGGCTGTCTTGCTGTCCTCATGCTTGTCAGTCGATCCGGAACCCTACTCTGATTATATCGGGCCCGCGACTGGAGGTGATTTACTAAAGGACCAACAAAAGCTTCCGGTGCATAAACCTGTTGACGCAAACAATACTACTATAACGAAAGGTCCTCTCGAAATAGGTATCCAGAAGGCGATTCTTCTCGCTATGGAAAACAACCGGTCGCTTGTTGTCGAAAGAATGAATCCTGAGATAAGCCGTACGTTTGAAAAGGAGGAGCTTGCGGTCTTTGACCCAGTCCTTGATGCCGAAGTATCCAACAGTAGATCTGTCGCTGATAGACTCACCCGTGCAGTTTCCAGCGCTGAAAGTTCCATCTTAGACTCCGTTACAGGCTCGGTTTCGCTGGGCAAACTTTTGCCCACCGGCACAGCTCTTGAGCTTCAGGGTAGTACAAGTTATACGGACATATCTCTATATAGCGATACATTCACAGCCACTCGTCTTGGAGTCAGTGTTACCCAGGCGCTTCTGCAGGGGATGGATATACGTGCTAATTTGGCACGCGTAAATCAGGCCAGAATCGAGGCGCTTATATCAGAGTATGAGCTTCGTGGTTTTATGGAGATTCTCGTAGAAAATGTTGAATCAAAGTTTTGGGACTATGCCCTCGCTCAAAGGCAAATTGAAATCTATACCAACTCACTCAATCTCGCCGAAAAACAGATGGACGAGGTTCAGGAACGAATCAATATTGGACAACTTGCCGAGACCGAGCTGGCTGCTGCGCAGGCCGAGGTCGCACTCAGGCGGGAAAACCTCATAAATGCAAGAAGTGACCTTGCCAAGGAACGTTTGAATCTGCTACGGCTGCTGAACCCGTCAGAGAATGTTAATTGGAACAGGGACATCATTCTTGAATACGAGACTTCGCTGCCCAGCATCGAGCTTGACAATGTCGAACAGCACGTCCAGGTTGCGCTGAAGATGCGTCCGGACCTGAATCAGGCCCGGCTACAGATACAACAAGGGGAGCTGGAAGTGATAAAAACCAAAAACGGGCTGCTTCCTAAGATGGATTTCTTTATTGCTTTTGGCAGGACAGGCTATGCGGATACCTTCAATCGTTCCACAAATAATATATTCGGTGATAGTTACGATATTACCGGCGGACTTATATTCGAATATCCTCCGATAAGTCGAGGCGCTCGTGCCCGGCATAGTCGGGCTGTTATCAGCAGGCAGCAGCTGCTTGAAGCCTTAAAAAATCTCAACCAGCTTGTACAGGTCGACGTTCGCTCTGCTTACATTGAGGCGACTCGTGCACGCGAACAAATTGCCGCAACGGCCGCTACTCGTAATTTCCAGGAGGAAAAACTCCGCACCGAAACCGAAAAGTTCCGGGTGGGTAAATCCACTTCCCTGCTCGTTGCCCAGGCCCAGAGGGACCTTCTTGCCAGTCAGATTGCCGAGATACAGGCCTTCGCTAATTATCTAAAGGCCCTGGTTGCTCTTTACAAAATGGAAGGCTCGCTGTTGCAGCGCCGGGGCATTTCGGCACCGGGTATAAAACCCGTCAGTCTCGACAGCGAAAAATAATGTGATTATGATCTAATTAGTATCTTTTGCGGAAAACGAAAATCAACGATGTCACCCCTGCGAAAGCAGGGGTCAAAAGCGAAAAACTGGATTCCTGCCTTCGCAGGAATGACAGAGTCAGGTAATCGGCAATCAATAAA
>CAZLIO010000114.1:0-2205 GCA_964559025.1 uncultured Pirellulales bacterium
GACTATTTCTAATGAGCGTAAAATTTCAAGAGATATATATAGTAATGCCGATTGATAGAAATTAGTAGGCCCTGGAGAAACGTATGGCGCTGGTTAAAATCAGTGACACTGCATATTGGACTCGAGAGCGTGTCAAATCAACCTTTTTCGAGAACTTCCGGCTTCTGCTCGAAAGCAGGATCCCGGATGAGCGGCGTGTATTTGACTACACAGATCCCGATAACGATCCCCGTAGAATATATACTGTTGATTGCAAAGTAAACGGGATGAAGCAGCCTTTATTTATTTTCGGTGTCAATAATGACGCTAAATGTCGGGATGCGACCATTACCGTGCTTCAGTTCGAAAAATGGGGACGTGACTTCCGCAGTTTGTCAATCTTTGAGGACCTAACACAGATTAACAGCAAAGTTTTAGCTCGCTTTACAGATGTAGTTGGCAAGCAGTTTTCTTCTCTCGGTGCAAAGGAACGGATATACAAGTATTTAGAAGAGACATTGTAGCAAAGTTCATGGTGGAATAAATTATCTATGTCGTTTTCCAACAAAATAGCGAATTTCAGTACTAAACATCAACATTAGATTCCTGCAAATGGCTTTTCTAATGAGTATTTTGTGAAAAACTCTGGCGAACCACACTTTTCCTACTCAGATTGGGTGTGGTGACGGGAAAGAGCGATTGTGCAAGTGGCTTGTACTGGTCCCGACCTGGAGTATAAATATCAGGAGTTTTCAATTATAGCAGACCGCAATGAACTTTTTTTGATTGTCTTTCAAAAACCATTTCTTTCAGCTTACCTTCACCGAAGCCGAATCACCGAAATCACAGGGACTTTGCCGCCTCTTTGTCAACCAGCCAGGTAACCTTGTTAAGAATTGGCCAAAGGGCATGAACGGGATACCGCACTTCATCGGGCTCGCTGGTCAAAACCTTTTTCAAAATGCCGGCCTTTTCGGGGCCGGAAACTAAAATAGCTAAATGAGAGGCCGCACGTAAAACCGGATGCGTCAAGGTTATCCTGTTAAGCTTCCCATCCATAACATAAACGACGCATGCCAGATCGTCGGTATCAAAAGTTGCATAGGAATTCGGGAACAGCGAGCCGGTATGCCCTTCAGCACCCATCCCAAGTATAATCAAATCAAATTCGGGCCTCTGGTTTTCATCGAGGCCGAAGACCTCTCGAATGGTTTTTTCGTAGCTGTCGGCCGCAGCCTTGAAATCGTCATACTCGGTGGGGATTCGATGAATGTTCTGCTCTGGGATGGCAACTTTAGTCAAAAAGGTGTCGGCAGCCAGCTTGTAATTGCTCCATTGAGAATCGGCACCAACGTATCGCTCGTCAACCCAGAATAACTGTATCTTGTCCCAGGGCAGAGAGCTCGCCGGCGGCATTTCGCCAAGCAGCTCAAAAAAACGCCTGGGAGTGTGGCCCCCCGAGATGGCCACGTAAAAGGCACCTTTTGCTTTTATCGCCTTTTGTGCATCTGCAACAAAATGCTCGACACTTCTTTGGGCAAGATTCTCAGGGTCGGAAGCAATTTCCACATTCGGTTTATATTTTGCAGTAGTCTCCATAATTTCACCGCCTTTGCCCCTTGTTTTGGCAGGGACTCCATTCCCGCGGGAGCGGAACTTTACAAAATCTACGTGTAATTGTTAGCCGCTTCGCGGACAGTTAATAAATTCGTACAAAAAACATCATTACACCTCCACCGCCGGTTTGTTCTCATACGAGAAAATCTACTGCGACTTTGAATCATATACCCACCCCTTTCTTTGCACAAATGCAACCTATAATTATTATCCGCTTTTAGAGGTGGTCTGACCAGAAAATTTTTAAAAAAATCCACTATTTGTTAACTTCCACCCCTAAAACAACTTATAGAGAAACCCGGCACCAATCAGGTAATATCATCAATCTCCCACATAAAGGCCTTTATGCCTTCGGTGCCGAGTTTCTCACGCAACCGGCGGACATTCTCCATTACTTTTTTGGCCTTGACCTGCTCGATAACAACAAAGGTGCCGCAATTTATACCGGGCCAAACATCCGTATTCAAATGCGGCTCGCTTATCTCGCCCTTACCTAAGGTATTGGGGAATTTTGTATAGCAATTAATTCCGACAGATTCCAGGACTTCGTTCACGTCCTCATCTATCGCCACATTGTGCACAATCAAAACAGCCTTCATAATTATCCTT
>CAZLIO010000114.1:2215-8713 GCA_964559025.1 uncultured Pirellulales bacterium
ACACACTGTAAAGAGTCGGCATCAAGACCAGCGTAATGACGGTCCCGACAAACAGCCCACCAATTATCGTTACGGCAAAGGGCACCCAAATTTCGGAACCTTCACCTTTTGACAAAGCCAGGGGAGTCAGAGCCAGCATTGTAGTGGCGCTGGTACATACCACGGGACGTAATCTGCTGCGTCCCCCCTCGATTATTGCCGAATAGACATCAAGCCCGCGTCGTCGCAGTATGTTAAGATAACTAATAAGAACAATTCCGTCATTAACTACAATGCCGACAAGCATAATCAGCGCAAGAAAACTGACAACACTCATCGCCTGAGAAGCCAAGGCCAGTGCGATAATTACGCCGACAATACCAAAGGGTATCGAAAGAAATATAATGAATGGGTCACGGAACGACTCAAACTGCGAAGCCATCACCATATATACCAATACCATTCCCAAACCCACAGCCGTAACCAACAGCGTGAAAGCCTCCTTCTTTTCTTTTTCAGCCCCGGCAAATTTATAGCCGAAACCCGGCGGTGCAGGAATCTTATCAAGCGCTTTTCTAACATCCTTCACCACTGAACCAAGGTCTCTGCCGCTGATTTCAGCGGAAACCGTAATATAACGGGCCTGGTCTTTCCGTTCGATCTTCGTGGGGCCCAGGCCCTGCTGGATTTCAGCGATATTGGCCAGGCTAACCTGACCGCCACCGGGCATACTGATGGGCACATCTCGCAAATCTTCAATCCTGTCCCGGTCTTTTAGCTGAAGCCGGACTTCTACATCATATTCATCTCCGCCCTCGCGATACCTCGTCGCGGTGGTGCCGGCAAAAAATGTCTCTACCTGTTTACCGATTGTCCTGGCATCAAGTCCCAATCCGGAGGCCTTCTCGCGGTCAATAATAACCTTAACCTCCGGCTTTTCCTCTTTTCGGCTTATCTGCACATCCTCCACACCTTCAACAGTAGCTATCACAGAGCTAACGGCCTCGGCGTAAGTGCTCGCTTCATCCATATCATGACCGTAAAGCTCAACAGCCAACATTCCGGCGCTGCCAAACATGATTGCCGTAAGGGGGTCCTCCGCACTGTAGCGAACAATAGCTCCCGGCATTTTGTCCGTGATTTTACGAAGCCTGTTTATCAGCTCTCTTGGCGAGGCATCACGCTGCCTTTTAGGTTTCAAGCTGATAAAGAGAATACCCTTATAGCTTTCTTCCTCTGAAGCCATGCTTCCCCCGCCGGCCTCACCATAAACACCCCAGCGAATAAAACTATCCCGTCTTTCAGGAACATTATTTTCCGTTATTGCCTGCAGCTGCTCCGCTACGACACCGGTACGCTCATAACGAGTACCAATCGGCAGCTCATAAGATGCCGATACCCGATTTTGGTCCTGCTCGGGGAAAAATTCAGTGCCGATAAAGCCAACAATCCCAATGCTCCAAACAAATAAAACAATACAGGAGACAAAAACCGTTTTGCGATTATTCAGCGACCAGCTCAGAAACTTGACATAAAGCTCCTCTAATTTTGTCAATGCTTTTTCACCCAAACGGTAAAACAGGTCTAAGAATGACCTCGATGGGTTTTGATTATTAACCCTCAGAAATCTCGAACACAACATCGGCACGAGCATAAGTGCGGTAAACAGCGAAGCCACCAGAGCCATTGTAATAATAGCCGCGAACTGTCCGAATATAATCGCTGCTATTCCACCAACAAACATAATCGGTGCAAAAATCGAAATGGTCGTCAGTGTCGAAGCAACTACAGCTACGCCTACTTCATTTGCGCCGAAAACGGCGCCTTCTTTTGGCCGCTGGCCTTTATGACGATGACGATTGATGTTGTCAACAACAACAATGGCATTATCAACCACAAGACCAACTGCAATAGCCAGGCTGGCTAACGAATCGGTATTAATCGTGTAATCAGCCAGGTACATCAACAGAAACGTAATTATTAACGATGTTGGAATTGCAACGGCAACTATAATACTGGCCCGCAGGTCTTGAAGGAAAAAAAGGAGCACTATAAAAACAAAGAAAACCGCCCAAAAAACCGTGTTACGCAAAGTGGCTACAGAGGCCAAAATAAACTCGGAATTATCCATTACCATCTTGGGCTTAACATCAGGCGGCAAATTCTTCTTTATCTCGTCAAGTTTTTGCCTAACCGCCCGGGCCACCTCCACCGTATTTTTGCCGCTCTGCTTTTGAATAAATATCGCCATCGCCTTTTGACTGTTCATGCGCACCTCATACGTACGCTCTTTGAAGAAATCCCTTACCTCGGCAACGTCTTTTAACTTTATAGGTATACCGTTACGGCGGGCAATGACAACTTCTGCGACCTCCTGGGGGCTCGAAAATTCCTCAGGTGTGCGTAACAGGTAGTCCTTGTAACCGGTTTTTATATTACCGCCGGGAGTACTAATGTTCTGAGCGGCAAGAGCTAAGCTCATCTCTGTAACCGATAAATTCAAAGCCGCCAGTTTATCCCTGTCGATATCAACCCGGATCTGTCGCTGCAAACCGCCACCGGCTGTAATTGAAGCCACCCCTTCGACCCGCTTGAGCGGGTCAACTATCTCCTCATCGACTATATCCTGCAAATCCGGATAGCTGTCCTCAGCCGTAAAAGCAATAATTGCAATCGGTATCATTGAAAGGTCAAACTTGAAAATAAGCGGATTTTCCGCCTCCTCCGGTAATCGATCCCTAATCAAATCAATCCTTTCACGCACATCGTTGACATGCTCATCTATTTGTTCACCCCAGTCAAACCTCAACGTCACCGCTGACATTCCCTCTTTGGAGACCGAAATGACCTCGTCAACTCCGGAAATAGTGCTCAGAGTATCCTCCATCGGCTCGGTTATCAACGTCTCCACTTCTTCGGGCCCCGCCCCTTGATATGCTGTCATAACTGAAACAGCCGGTATTTCGATGTCCGGCATCAAGTCCAGCCCCAACATTGACATCGACACCAGGCCCAACACTATCATCGCGACAAATATCATCAAGGTGGTTACCGGCCTGTTTACGGAAAGCTGCGCAAGTTTCATTTGATATCCTCTATTCGTACAACCTCGACATTCATCCCGTCGGCTAAATAATTCATTCCATTAATCACAAGCGTCTCGCCCTCTTTTAAACCATTAGTTATTTCATATCTGTCCGCTTGTTCTATACCAATCTCAACAAAATGTTTACGAGCAATTTTGCCGGCACTTGCCCCTTCAACCACATACACATAATGCTTATCAATCTTGCCCCCAAGAACAATGTCCCGGGGAATAACTACCACGTTGTCTTTGCGCCTTGTAATTAAAGTTACTCTTGCAAACATACCCGGCTTCAGCAGCAATTCTTCATTATCAAGACGTATCTCGACCTGTATGGTGTGGGTTTGTGCATCGAGAGCCGGATGGATTGAATGCACGCTGGCACCAAATATTCTTTCGGCAAATGCATCAACTTTGATCTTGGCAGGCATCCCAACAGTAATTTGGGCACCGTACTTTTCGGTAGCGGCAACAATTACTCTTACCGTCTTCATATCGGCAATAGTAACAATCTTGTCCCCAGACCTAATCAGATTACCCTCGTCAATATGTTTGGCCGTTACTATCCCGTCAATAGGCGAAACAATCATTGATTCGAGCAGATTTATTTGAGCAAGCTCCAGATTGGCCTTGGTTAAACTCAAACTTGCCGCCGCCAATTCGGCAGCGGTTAAAGCTTTATCTCTGCTCTGTTCTGTGGCTGAGCCGCCTTCGTATAAGGCAATGACACGCTTCTTTTCACGCTCGGCATCAGCCAGCTCAACCTCTTTAGCTCTAACGCCGGCCTGAGCTGCAACCAATTGAGCCAGGTAAACATCGTGGTCGATAATCGCAAGCTGCTGACCCTTTTTGACCGACACACCCTCTTCGACTGCAACTGAATCACTCCCATCCGAAGGAACGCGCAAGGATTCGACTCGTCCGGCCACCTTGGACGCTATGTCCACAATCTGGTTTGCCTTTATCCAGCCGGTCAGCTCTATCGTCTCTTCTATTGAGCCTGGGCTTACGACTTCGACCTCAACAGGAACCGTCTTCTCCTCCTCCAAGATTTCAGCGGTTTTTCGCATAAACCCAAACCAAAACGTAACAAACACCACCGCCAATGCTATTAGCCAAAATAAAATTCTTCTGATTACTTTCATCTTGTCTGCCCCCCTTCTGTTTTATCAAGTGCCACTGAAACCTTTTCTTCTGCAGCGGGCGATTCGTTATTTTTGGCCTGACCTTCGGCTTGGGCAGCTTCAAACATCGTGAGAGTTCCCATTGCTTTTTGTAAATCCAATTTCGCAATTATATGCGAGTATATAGCCTGGTAATGATTTACCCTCGCCGTCGTCAAGGCAGCCTGGGCGTCTATCATCTCAACCTGCGTATTTGTGCCTTGAGTGTAACCTACTTCCGCAAGCCGCAGTCCCTCTTTTGCCCTGTTAAGGTTCAACGACTGAGATTCAACAAACTCCTGGGCATCCTCAATACTCAGCAGCGCCGTAGTCAATTCAAACAAAGCGGTCTCTTCGGCATCAATTAAACTTATCAGCGCTTGTCTAACTCGTGCTTTCTGTGCAATTACCTCACCTTCGCGAGATAAGCCGTCAAATATAGGCAGTGTAGCCATAACGCCGGCCTGCCAGGCATGGCCCCATTCAATCTCCATCGCAGTGTGTGGGTCGGGTTTTGACCAGGTATTGCTATAGTAACCACTTAGAACAGGCAAATATCGGCTCCTTGCAATTCTAAGCAGCTCCTTTTGATACTTTATATCAAACTCGCGACTAAATAAATCAGGGCGGCTCCGATAAGCAGCTTCAACAGCCTCTTCCATTTTCATTTCTGAATGAACATAAACCAGCTCGTCCGAAAGAGTAAAGTCACTGTCCTGCGAAACACCCATTACCTTCAGAAGCTGCGTTTTTGCCACGTTGATAGCGTTTTTGTTCCGTATCAGCTCAGCCTGGAAATTCGATAGTTCCACTTCAGCCCGCAGAACGTCAAAATCAGAAGCGACGCCGCCCTGCCGCCTCTGTTTGACGCTATCAAGATGCGCCTGAGAAGAACGAACGGCATCAGCACTAATCTCCAGAAGATGCTGATTGAGCAGCACATCGTAATAGGCATGAGTTGCCATATAAATCAGGTCCTGGACCGCCGAGCGGACAGTCTCGTCGGCAAGCATAGAGAACAATCTGGCAGCGTGTATTGTAGCTTTTATTGACCCGCCGGCATAAATCGGCTGAGAAACCCTCAGCCCTACCGCGTAATTATCGACATCACCCATCGTAATTGTTCCACCTCCCAGGCCAGGAATTTCAGGAAGAGTTATAGAAGAAACCTTGTCAAGCCGCGTATAATCCCCCGTAAGCCCCACGGTAGGCAATATTGCTGAATAGGATTTTAGCCGTTCTCCGCGGGCAATCTCCTTTTCCTCGGTCATACGCTGCAGAACTTTATTGTTTGCCAGCGCCAGCTTTAAGCAATCTTCGGTGCTTAATTTGCCGCTGATACGTGGTTGAGACCGCTCTTGGCGCTCTTTGCGGGTCTGCCACTGCCGGTACGCAGACTCTCTCGAGAAGCTGACCTCTTCATAAAATTGCTCACTGCTGACACATCCAGCCAAAAACAGAGGACAAAGGACAGAGAACAGAAGACAAACTCTGACTTCTGATTTCCGTCTTCTGGCTTCTGATTTCCGACTTCTGACTTCTGATTTCTGCCATAATAGATTCATGTCTTCAACTCTCTAAATACATTACATCTCATCTCTTTTTAATAAACCCTGTAACAGCATTGAAAATAATTGCTCTTTCATTCTGTTTTGTCCTCTGCATAGGCCTGAATCCCAGCAGCGGAAAATGTGACAACATGGTCAATCGCTTCGGCTAAATTGAATACTGGAAGGCCGGAATCACTGACCTGCTCTAACATTGTTTTTATGTGTGCTAATTGTACTAATTGACCTACGATAGACAACACTACTAATGGTACCTTCGATTCATCCAGGCCCGGACAAGCTTTCACTAAAGCCTTGCTCATAGCGGTCATAGTAGGTCTAATAACATCATTGAAGAACATATTTGCAGGTAAGCGCCGGTCAATCCATTCCCGGGCCATAAGTATGCCTAACTGACGAGATTTGTTGTCATCAACCATTTGCCCAATAAATGCATCTGCGAAGGCCTTGAGCAGCTCTTCCAACTGAGGCTTGCCATCACTTTGAGACATCACCTTGTTGACACTTACAATGCGTGCATCTCGCATCGGAATCAGATGACGGCGCCAAACTTCCTCGTACAATTTTTCTTTCCCGCCAAAATAATAATTGACCGATGCGATATTGCAGTCGGCAGAGGCGGCAATATCTCGAATACTTGCTCCCTCAAAGCCATGTTCACAAAAAAGCTCTTCAGCCGCGTCAAGCAATCGGTCCCGAACCC
>CAZLIO010000115.1:0-8677 GCA_964559025.1 uncultured Pirellulales bacterium
ATAAACGCAAGAATAATTTACTTGGCCACACCCTGGAGTTTGCGGCGAAGGGCTATGTGTGCATAACCGTTAATTATCGGCTCTCCGGAGAGGCGCCAATGCCGGCGTGCATCGAAGACGTGAAGTGCGCCGTGCGCTGGTTACGGGCCCATGCCAAAGAATACAACGTCGATCCGGACCGTATTGGCGCGTACGGCAATTCGGCGGGAGCACACCTTGTGGCGATGTTGGGCCTGTGTCCTCGCTCAGCCAGGCTGGAAGGGGACGGGCCCTGGAAGGAGTATTCGAGCATGGTTCAAGCCGTTGTCTGCAGCGCCACACCAACCAATTTCCTATCAAGAAACCGCGAGGCGAAAGAAAGAGCTGATTCCACAAGGAGAAGAAGCTTAAGGAGCAGTCTGTTTGCCGGACCGCAAGATTCGCTGGAGCATCGCATGAGGCAGGCCTCACCCGTGACCTATGTCACGGCCGACGCTCCAGCCTTTCTGATAATCCACGGGACCGCTGACAAAACTGTGCCGGTAAGCCAGTCGGATGAGCTCGCCAAGGCCCTGCGGCAGGCCGGCGCCAAAGACGTAACCTACACGCGCATCGAGGGAGCCGGTCACGGTGTATTTGGGCAGAACATTGAGAAGATGGGGCCAGCCAGAGAAGCGTTCTTCGCACGGACGATCGGCAGCAAAGGTCTCGGAATCCTCGACATCGAACCGACCATCAAGACACCAAGTGATCAGCTTTCGCCAGAGCCGCCGAATGGAGAGGCCCTAGCCAACTCCCAAAGTCGCAACACAGTCAGCAGAAACGCCGAGAGAATCATGGCACGCTGGCTATCGATGGACAAGGACGGTGACGGGAAGATCACCAAGGATGAAACCGAAGGCCAGCTCAAGGCCAATTTCGAACGCAACGACGCGAACAAAGACGGCTTTCTCGAACGTGGCGAGCTGGATGCCCTGTTGCAGCGTCTGTCCGGTGGTCGTTCTCGTGGGCGAACGCCCGTTGGTCAGCCGCAGCCGAACCAGAGAACAGCTCAGCAGCAGTCAGGCCGCTCCCGGCAAGTGCAGCTTCCGGCCGGCGCAAAGGTAGAACGTGACATCGTCTATGCACGAGTGGGTGACAGAAATCTGCTTCTTGATCTCTATTTACCTCCCAAAGGTCCAGCCCCATTACCTGTGATAGTATGGGTACATGGCGGAGGTTGGCGGAGCGGCAGTAAGGGCTCTGCCGGCCGGGCCCGCCCCATGCTCAATAGAGGTTATGCGGTTGTGGATGTTGGCTACCGTCTTAGCGGCGAAGCCATTTTCCCCGCCCAGGTCGAAGACTGCAAAGCAGCAGTACGCTGGGTGCGGGCAAACGCGGCCAAGTACGGTTTCAACCCCGGCCGGATAGGCGCATGGGGCAGCTCGGCCGGCGGGCATCTGGTTGCATTCTTAGGTACGGCGGGCAACGTAAAAGAATTCGACACCGCGGCAAACGCTGAATACTCGAGCCGTGTGCAGGCCGTATGTGACTGGTTCGGCCCGACGGATTTCCTGCAAATGGACAAGCACTCGCTCGAAGGCAGCCGCTTGATTCACGACGCCCCTGATTCGCCCGAGTCACTGTTGGTTGGAGGGCCAATTCAAAATGAACCGTACCGAGCAATAGTAAGAAAAGCCAATCCAATCACGTATGTAACAAAAGACGACCCACCCTTTCTTATCATGCACGGCGATAAAGATATGTTAGTGCCCCTTCATCAAAGTGAGCTGCTGTACGATGCTCTAAAGAAATCGGGCGTTGACGCAACACTCCGTGTTGTAAAAGGCGCAGGACATGGATTGCGCGGCGGCGAAGAGAGTTCCGAGAAACTCTTTGAAATAGTGGCTGACTTCTTCGATAGAAATTTGAAGACGCAAAAACCAAAAGCCGACTCCAGAAGTCGCAGGGCGGCGGGAAAGAGACCCCAATTGAGGCCGCCAACCTATGCAGATGTCAAATATGGAGCTCATGAGCGGAACGTATTGGATTTCTACCAGGCCGAATCCGACAAGCCTACACCGGTAGCGGTGTTTATTCACGGCGGAGGATTTCGAGGAGGCAGCAAGAGGGGTTTGAATGCCGGTACTCTGAAAGAGCTGCTGAATGCGGGAATCTCGGTCGCGGCTGTGGAATACCGGTTCGTCTCTGACAAGCCTTTGCCGGCGGCGCACCACGATTCGCTGCGGGCGCTTCAGTTCATCCGCTCCAAAGCAAGTCAATGGAACATCGACAAGAAACGGATTAGTGCGTTCGGCGGTTCGGCCGGTGCTCAGATATGTATGTGGCTGGCTTTTCACGATGAAATGGCTGAGCCATCGAGCAGCGATCCGGTGGAACGCGAGTCCTCACGGCTTACCTGCGTGGCGACTAACGGCGGCCAGACCACAATGGACTTTGACTGGTGGATGCGGTGGATTCCAGGCTATAAGAAGCCGCACCGCAATAGGACCGAAGTGTTCGGCGATATTACGGATGAAGAGCTTCACAAAGTCACCAGGGATATTTCAGCCCTGTCCCTTATTACCTCCGACGACCCGCCCATCTTCATGAGTTATGGTATGAAGCCGGATGCCCCGGTACCAGATGACCCGAGCCGGGCACAAGGCTGGAAAGTCCATCATGTGACATTCGGTGTCAAGCTCAAGGAGAAAATGGACGAGCTGGGCGTAGAAGCGGACCTGAAATACCCGGGTGCCCGAACAACCTATCGATCCATTGCGGACTTTTTCATTACGAAGCTCAAACCGGACAATGAATGAGATTACTTTATTCGTGGGTAAGCGAGCAAATTCCGCTTCTGCCCAATTGGTGAGTGGTTAATTGATGAGTCGAATACTCACTACTCAGCAGGTTCTAATCTGTCGTTTTGCAGACAGGATTATTCAATCCGCCTGGGGCGGACGGTGTTACCGTCCTTTCAACCACAGTTCGATCGGTCCTCTGAGACCGTCAGCTCGAAACGGCAATTGGACCTTGCTGCCTGTTGAAGCCGACTTGTACCCGGCATAAAGCACTTCCTGCACTAAGCGGCCATCCTCGCCGGTCGCCTGGGGCTCTTCCTTGCCGCGTACACATCGAGCGAAATGATGCATTTCCTGCGGGAAGCCGTAGTTCCACAGCTCTTCGAAGACCGGATATGTCCATCCCTTGGTTGTAGGCGCCTTCTCGACCGCATAGCCGTAGCCATATTCGCTGTAGGTAGGCAAGGCATTGCCCATATGCAAATCAGCGTAAGTAACTCCGCCTTCCCCGTACACCTCTATACGGTCCTCCATACCACCTCGCCGAACCCAGCTGTCTTCAATCAGGCCAACCGCACCGTTGGCAAATTCGAGAATACAAATGGAATTGTCTTCACCTTTGGTTTTGTCACCGTGAACGTGCGTTGCCATCTGACAATATACGGTCTCAATCTTCGGCCGACCCAGAAACCAATAGCAAAAGGCAATCCCATGACAGCCCATATCCATAAAAACTCCTCCGCCCGATTTCTCAACATCCCAAAACCAGGGGGCGTGTGGGCCGAAGTGCTTTTCCGCCTGTTTCACCATATAAACCTTACCAAACGCACCCTGGTCGGCCATTTCCTTGGCCTTGACATACTTTGGTGTGAAAAACAGCTCCTCTGCATACATAAACAAGACGCCTTTGCTCCGGCACGTTTCAATCATCATATCCGCTTCTTCCAGCGTCATGCAGAGGGGCTTCTCACAGACCACATGCTTACCGGCGTTGGCAATATCAACGGTCATCTGGGCATGCAAATAATTCGGTGCCGCAATCGTTACCATCTCTATGTCCTTCTCGGCGAGCATCTGCTTGTAGTCGGTAAAGACGCGGGCAATGCCATACTTATCCGCCAGCTTTTTGGCGTTTCCCGGCGTAGGGGAAGCAATGGCGACTACTTCCGCCTCATCAGGCATAATCCGAAATGATTCGGCGTGAATTTCCGCTTCAAACTGCGACCCAATAATTCCAACTTTAACTCTTCCTTTGCCCGGCATGATAAATCTACCTCCCTATTGTCCTAATCTTTAAAGGCTCCTGCAAAATTGAGACTCACATGTCTCTACAGTGTCCATCCCGGCCGATATTCGTAATGCAGATACTTATTTGCCTCCGGCAGGTTTGTAATCTTAAAGTTTTTGCTGTCCCAGGCCAATCTCTTTCCGCCCATCCGGACCGAGACCGTTCCAAGCAAAACCGCTTCCGTCAAGGGCCCGGCAAAGTCAAAGTTGGAACGTGTTTGACTGCCGGTTTTGCAGGCCTGAATCCACTCTTTGTGATGGCCGATTGAGCGGGGAAGCGTCTTTGGCGGGCGTTTGTAGGCCTTCATCTTCGCTTCAGGTATCAACCGGGGGCTGTTACCGCCCCAGCCTTCAACGTACATCTTGCCTTTGTCCCCTACGAAGATCAGGCCGTCCTCGCGCGACAGCTCCCTTGTATCTTCCAGCTCCTCAGGACGAGCAGGTATAATCCCGCCATCGTACCAGTGCAGCATTATCGGCGGCATGTCTTCGCGGGCGGGAAACTGATAATGTACCGTACAGGCCAGGGGGAGAGTTTCCTTGTAAACTAACGTCGAGCTGGAATGCACACTAATCGGAGCCCCGAGTTTTAGAGCGGAGAAAACCGGCGCCAAATTGTGAATGCCCATGTCACCCAATCCACCCGACCCAAAATCCCACCATCCTCGCCATTTGAAGGGTACATAGGCCGGGTGATATGGCCTGTATGGCGCAGGCCCCAGCCACAAGTCCCAATTTAGGGTTGAAGGAACAGGTGGCGTCTCTTTAGGCCGGTCAATCCCCTGGGCCCAAAATAGTTGTCCATTGTGTGTCGGCCGGTCGGACCAGGCGTGTACCTCACGAACCGGGCCAATGGCTCCATCCCAAATCCATTCGTTGATAAGACGGTTTCCCTCGAATGCCATACCCTGGTTTCCCATCTGAGTCGCGACACCGGCTTCGCGGGCCGCTTTAGCTACGGCGCGAGCCTCATATACTGTTCGAGTCAACGGCTTTTCGCAATAGACGTGCTTTCCCATTTTGATAGCCGCCATTGAGACGACAGCGTGATTGTGGTCCGGCGTGGCAACTACCACCGCATCGATGTTTTTTTCCTTTTCGAGCATCTTTCGAAAATCACGATACCTTTTTGCTTTCGGGTATTGTTTGAAAGTGTCCGCCGCCCGCTCCCAATCCACATCGCAAAGGGCGACAATATTTTCACTGCTCACATTGTCCAGGTCCCATCTCCCCTGCCCCCCTACTCCGATACCGGCTATATTGAGCTTTTCGCTGGGAGGTACATTGCCCGAACCTCCTAACACATACCGGGGGACGATCGTAAGTGACGCGGCCGCCGCAGCAGAACCACTTATAAAAACTCGACGGGATATTCTGCTTTTTTGCTCTTGGGTATTGCCTTTCTGATTCTTCATATCAGCAGCCCTTAATAAAATGAAAACCAGTATTCACCCCGTCTCGTCTTCGACGGGCGGGGTTCACCAAACGACCAAAATTAATTCTGCTCCGAAGTTTCTGTATCTTCATAATATGTGAATTAGCCGCTTACTTCCAGTGCGTTTTGCAGGTATTTCTAAAATAGATTTCTCAACTGAACGATGCTATGCATCGCTTCGGTCGAAACGACAATATAGCAGCGGAACTTATGAAATGCTGTACGAGGCTTATGTTATCAATGAGGCATCTTAGTTTTTCACTTATGGCCGGAATTGCAGAGAATAAAGATTCGCATCCTTCATAACAAAAAAAAGTCGAACAGGACGGCCCGAAAGCGGACTCACGTCGGCTCCATGACGCCAGGAGGCCGGATGCTCAATATAGTTACCAATCAGCTCTTCTGCGTCCCCGAGTGAATAGCCGGAAATAGGTTTGCCCTCGGCATCCTGGATTTCAACCTTTACGTATCCGGGGGCAGAGGTGGCAAAGTTGAGCAATAGTCTCCTGCCTTTGAAGATAAGCGGCTTAGTGGTCATAGTGCCGCTCTTATAAGGGGCATAAATTGAAGTAAAACCATCAAGGCGCAGTGAATAGCGGCGTAAATGTGCGGTTGGCTGCGCATATTCATGCTGCACGTAAATCGACATTTCAGCAGCTCCGGTTTGAACAACATTCAGAGCAGGATAGTTGGAGCGGGAGCCCCAGTTTTGCAGGCCGATGCCCGGTCGGATAAACGCTTCCATAAAGGTCCTGTCATAGATATTGCCACCGCGTGAGGTCATTAAAACGGCGTCGGAACAGTCCTTGAAGTAGTTGGGATTGACCTTTAATTGCCGGGCCTGTTTTTCATTGAGAACCTGTCGTCCGGGAAGAAACCGGGCAGCGATGGCTATATAAATATGCGGTGCGCGAAAGTAAGGATGAGTCTGGTTTGTATAGAGGTGTTCGCGAGTTGTGTTACCGAATGTCATCTCGACCGGCTCGCTCCAGTGCAAAAAATCCTTTGACGTGGTTCGGCTGATAGTGCGCAAGCCCCCATAGTCCGTTTCGGTCCAGGTGCGAAAGTAACATAGATAGCATTGCTCGCTTTCGGACCAAAAGGCCACATTCTGGGAATCAAAGATGCCCCTGGTAAAAACGGGTTCTTCCCGGAGCTTTTTCCAGTGGACACCGTCAGCGGAGACATAGGCAATGAGGCCGCTCTTTTTCGTACCGCCCAGAGCCTTGAAACGCCGGCTTTGTGGTACGCCCGGTCTGGTATCTAAAAAAGGACTGAAATTGTGGTTGACCGGTGCGGCATTAGCCAGAATAACGTTGTTCGATTTTGAACCATTCAGGGCAAACAGATTGAGCTTGGGCTTGGTGATATGGATGCCATCCAGTGATTCGGCATAACAAGTGACTTCCCGGCTGCTGCCGTCTCTGCCGGCCTGAGGCAATCCTCTATAGTAAAAGCGGTATTTGTCCTGGTCCTTTATCACAGTGCAGTATCCGCAAAAAGGTCCTTCCCAGGGCTGCTCGAATTTGAGTACCGGCCCTTCATCGTGCGGATGATGCAATATTAGACGTGTACCGTCGAGACGGTCGATAAGATAATAGTCAACAAATAACTCACGGCCCGAACCGATGTTTATGTATTCGGACTCTTTTGCAAAAGACGGCACCCTAAGGAAGAATGGACTGATAGTCCACTGAACTATAATTATCAATATCAGATGTTTGTTTCTACTCATTTTTAGATTCTCTAAGACCATTGTTGTTCCATTCAGGTCGTGAACTATCTTATCGGTTGTTCCGAGAAAGGCAATCCCCACTATAAGCTGTTCCCTGTGCCCACCAAAGAACCGTTGTAGTAAAGCTTTTAGAACAAACCAGTTTCTTACCGTCACCTCGATATGGAACGATCGTTGTCAAACATTGCTTTTTATTTGAAGATTTTTTTCATAGCTTGCGCTGTTTTTTCAGGTCTGCCCGGCTGAAAAGGTAACAGTTCAGCCGTAACATAGCCGTCGTAGCCGATGTCAAAAAGAGATTCTTTGACCGTCTGGAAATTTACGTCACCTTCCAACAAATCGACAAAGCCTTCAACCGTCCCTACAGAAAGCTTAAAGTCTTTTATGTGCACACGTTTTATCCGCTTGCCAAGAATTCGTATCCACTGTTCCGGATAACCCGTAAGCAGAACGTTGCCAACATCAAAGTATGCACCCACCATTTCTGCCTCGAAGCTATCGATAAAGTCCCGCATCTCCAATGGGCTTAACAGGAATTTGTTCCAAACGTTTTCAATACATATTGCCACGCCGGTCTCCTTGGCACTGGGTAGAATCTGTCTAATCGCTTCACTGGCCCTTTCGTAGCAGACATCGTAGGGAATCACTTCGGCATCAGGTAAAAAGAACACATCTACAGCACCGGGAACGAAAAGATATGCATCTGTGCCGAGCCATTTTGCTATTTGCAGAGCTTTTTGGGTGAACTCAATAATTCTCGCCCTGTGCTCAGGGTCATTCGCGGTAGGCGAACAGGTCCAGCTTTCGCCGGAGGCAAGGCTTGAGATTTCAATGCCAATTATTTTGCCCACCGCCGCGATATCTTCACACTGGGCTTGGGTGGTTTGGTGAGTTAAAACACCTTTGCCGGCAATAGCAAGCTCAATGGCATCGAATCCGAGCTCTTTTGCCTCTTCCATTGCTTCGGTTATTGGCTTTCCGGCTTCAAGCCCGCCTTCGAGCATCCAGTAACT
Source organism: uncultured Pirellulales bacterium (assembly GCA_964559025.1). Taxonomy (GTDB): domain Bacteria; phylum Planctomycetota; class Phycisphaerae; order Sedimentisphaerales; family Anaerobacaceae; genus NIOZ-UU13. The sequence continues at coordinate 8,233 of CAZLIO010000115.1, forward strand.
TGCACTTATTTTCATATTCTAACCTATTCAATAATTCATATCTGTTTGAAAAAACTGTTTCGCAAATTTTTACAATATAACGGTAACGCTCAGCAAAAAGCCAAAGTGATGTAAGGATTATTTACATATAAAGGAGCAAAATCTATGTGGTTGTTGAGCAAGCGAGTAAATCGATTAAATAATATTTGAACCGGATTTAGTCGTCATCTTTGTGGGGGTCTTCTTCCTGCTGGTCAGCTCGATTTGTCAGGCCTTTAAAAAGTGAGCGAATGTTAAAAAAACCACCAATAGAAACGACTATAGCCATGCCGGCAAAAAGGGCGAGACTTGCTATAAAAAAGATTGTCCAAAAATTAATCCAAAAATTCATATCTTGTTACTCCTTACGTTAAAGGCTTCTGCAAAATTGAGGTTAGGCATATATTATTTAAGAAAATCTTTTTTT
>CAZLIO010000116.1:0-8598 GCA_964559025.1 uncultured Pirellulales bacterium
CTCCAGCATGCTCAGAAAAAGGTAGCCGCGGGCGCCGTTGCCAGGACAGAAATCGTACGTGCCGAGTCGGGTCTATTAAGTCAGGTCGGTTCCTTTATCAACGCCGAGACGGAGGTTCAAGATAGACAGCTTGATCTGCAACGCATTATGAACCGCCAGGACATGCCGCTCAATGCAAACATAAGGATCGATACGAAGACTGAGCCGAGTCCGCTGAAACTGGACGTCAATCCGGAAAAGCTCGTCGAAGTCGCGCTTAGTAATCGTATGGATATCATTCAGTGGGAATTACAATTGGCTATCGAAGAGCTGTACTTGGAATTGGACCGCAATGAGATGCTCCCTGATCTCAGTTTGCGTTACGATTATGACGCACAAACAGAAGCCGGTGATATAGGGCATGCTCTGGGAGCTTTTGGGGACAAAACTTCTGATACACATTACGTTAGTCTTTCTGCCAGAATTCCCCTGGGTAACCGGGCGGCCAAAGCGCGCTTGGAACGGGCGAGACTTGAGCAGCTTCAGAATCAGACCGATTACGCCAACTATCGCCAGTTTATCCGGCAAGAGGTATATAATGCAGTCCGATCTCTAAACAAAAGGTGGCGAAATATCCTGGCGGCCGAAAAAAACGTCGAAGCGGCCTTTCGTAAGTATAGGATTGAGCAATCGCAGTTCCAGATTGGTGCCCAGACCAGTACGGAAGTGTTGCGCTCCGCGGCGGAGCTGGCTAAAGCACAACTGGATAGGATTAGGGCTCTTGCCGGATACGAAATTGCTCAGATCGAACTTGCCCGGGCTACTGGGACACTATTGGGATACAGCCGGATCATTTTAGAACCGACAGATATTCAGGATCTTACCGACATTCGCTAAACAGACCAATGATTCCGGTGTCGTCTACGTTGATCGCTCTATTTAATCCATCCCAAACGAAGCTGATGCGGTGCCAAGCACCTTCGGGGATGACTATCACTTCTCAATCTGCTCTATATAACCTAAAAGCCGGTCTCCTTGTCCGCAAACGTCTTCCTAATATAGAGATTCCTGTGGAGATTACATATTATAGCATTTCTAATAAATTATTCGGCAACGATCACGAATTTACTAACGCAGGTGTGAACAACCTGATCGCCCTTTACGAAGCCTGGAACAAACTGGAAAAGGCCGAACAGTGGCGATCAAAACTGCCACAAACAGCAGCTTTTTAGTTCTGTTATAAGTGAAGTTGATGCAAAACGAGGGAAATTTCACAAAATGCTCAAGCGAGCATTGGCTACCTCCAGCACCGCCTCTGCTTCGAACGGTGAACAGTTAAGCCCGTTCCGGATCTCATTGAGAAATCTGGCATCAAGAGTCTTTGAATCCAGGCGTCGAAGCGTTTCTTGCTTCTTGTTTCGTATTCCCATAAAAGACTCCTTCCTGATAACATATTTTTCACATATCATAACACACATGACCGGTGAGACATATGTCAGGAAGGACAATCCGATGCGCAAAAAGCAGCGTTTTCAAGCCAAAAATAAGGGTGAGCAAATCCAGACATCTGTTACATATGGCCATCGCTAAGACGTGTTGAAAGCGGTTATTTTCCTCTTCTAAGAGCATCGTGTCCAAATTTGTCTCTAATCCTGTCAAAGGCCTTATCCAATCTTTTCTGCACTGCCGAATAATTGAAGGCTTTCCGTAACATCCAGAAATGCTTCATCAAGAGATATCGGCTCAATTTGCGGTGTAAACTTTTCGAAAATGGCGTGAATCTGCTGTGAAAGTTCAACATATCGTTTCATTCGAACGGGTAATACTATCACATTGGGACATAATCTGATTGCCTTCGACATAGGCATTGCACTTTGAACTCCAAAGTTATGCGCTTCATATGATGCTGCGCTAACCACCCCTCGTTGTTTGGGATCACCGCCGACAATTACAGCCTTTCCAATCAGATCAGGATCATCAAGCTGTTCTACCGAGGCATAGAAGGCATCCATATCAACATGAATGATTTGTCGGCTTTCAGCCATTTGCTATAATTCCTACAATCGGTTAAACCAGCATGCCACACTATATTTCTATGATAATTATATTCTCTTAATTGCACGAATAAAACAAGGGATGAAAAACACAAAAAAACAGAATTTTATAGCTACCACTAACTTTTGAAAAAAACCGCAACCAAAAAAGGCTGCGGTGAAAAAAGATTAGCGACATCGGTACGTATGTCATATGCTGTCCTTATATCGGCCCAGCGGTACGGGAAGGAGACGCGACTTGATGATACAACAAGAACCGATGCATTCTCGGAAGCTGGCCTGATGGTGTAGCGGATCATTAGGCTTGCTTTGTCCCGGTCAATGCTCATCTTTTAGCGACTCTCTGCCTTCGTAAAGACCTTTAACCTCCGCGGCTGTCAGAGCGTAGCTGTAGATGCGGACATCGTCTATTCGGCCGTTCCATGTGCGTTCGCTGCGTTCTGCGTTCGAGCCGATCCACACATCCGAGCTGTTTGACTCTATTCGGCCTGATGTTCCGGCCGAGACATCGGGCCGGCCGTCCACGTATAATGTCGTTGTCAGGCCGTCATACACTCCCGTGATATGATGCCAGCGGCCGTCGTTGACATTCTTCCTGCCTGGTACGCCGCTGCTTACACCGAAGTCGCCGGACACGTTCACACCGCAGTCAAACTTCAAAGTGTTTGTAAATCCATCTCTTTGCAGCGTCCAACTGGTTCCCTTGGAAATAACCGTTTCCCAGGGCCGGGTGTATTTAATTACTTTTATCCATCCTGAGATGGTAATCTCCTCTGCAATATTGAAAAGCGAATCATTCCCGCAATCCACCCAGTCACCGTCTCCGTCCAGTTCAAGCACTTTACCCCTTACCGGATCGTCAACCACCAGTGCATCGCCGATGAACGTTCCGTCTATTTTATTTCCAGACGAATCGGGCACTGTATTGCCGCTGATATCGTCAAAGCTGTACCATGCTATGAGTTTTCCGGCAAGCAAATATTGTCCGTGATACGATTGACCTTCCTGGTACAGTTGCAGCTTCGCTTGAAATTGCACTCGCAAGCCGGGCCGTATATCTTCGGGCAGTTTTGTTATGGCCTGGCTCTGCCATTTCACTGCTTGCTCGAACCGGCCCGCCTGGGCAAAGGCCGCCGCCAGCGTATCGATGTAGTTGTAATTGCCCCAATTGCTAAGCTCACACGCCTTCGTGGCGTTCTCGACCGCCTTGGCCCCATCACGAAACTCCGCCTCAGAACATGTTGCCTGGAACCGGGCCAGTAGATTCAACATCTCGGCGTGCCACGGAGCGGCCGCGGCCGCTGATTCAAACTCGTTGGCGGCTCTGCTGTATTCGCCCCGCTGCTCATACCCTTGCCCCCGCGCGGCAAACCGCAGGGCCAGTTGTCTCTGGGCGCTCATCGTGCCTGCATCGACTTCAGAGTCAGATGGCTGCACCGATTCTCTTGCTGCGATCAGGAGTTCCAAGGCCTTATCCAGATAGCCCTGCTCAATATGGTCCCACACAGCCGGGAGCAGCCGGTTCTCCTCCGTAAAAACCTTCTCGGCCTGTACCAAAGGCTGGAAGTTATCGTGACTGGTATTGTGCAGGAACATTGTGCGAAGTCTGTCGAGAGCTTCTTCAGCTTCCTGCCTGCGACCTAACCGGTATAACGTCATCGCAGTATATGCCACCTGGTCGGGGTACAGGTCGGCACCGCTTTGGCCCCGCAACTGCTCGGCGTGTTCCAGGTGGGCCATGGCATCTTCGTAAGCCCCGGCCCGATAGTGCGCCATGCCCGCCAGGACCTCGCCCGCCCATGAATCCTGCGCAAGTTCAGCCACCTTGGCGGCCAGGCTAAGTGCTGCGTTCCCATCATCAGTTCCTGGGTCGTAACAGTCGAGTACACAATTGGCCATCTGCCAGTACGTTGGTGGCTGCGTTTCCGGCCACGTGGACAGGCTCCTGAGCCACTTATCGAGGCCTTCAACAGTCTCGTCCTCCTGCCCAAGACCGGCGTGGCAAAAGGCTGACAAACGCCCGGAGAGCGTAGTACGCACTCTTTCCGACCAGCCTACGAGCCAGTCTTCCATATCGGAGATCATGACCCGACAGTGCTCTTGTTTGGTCAGGGCAGGACCCAGTGATTCAATCGTCGGCCGGTTCGGGTCGATATCCGCCTCCCAGATTTCCCACATTGGATTTCCAACAACCAACATCATCTTTTTCCCATCCCGGGACCAGCGTCCCCATATGACCGTTCCTGAAAGGACCCGGGAAGCCGTCTTCGTCTCCAGATCGAAGATCCAGAAGCCAAAAGGCGTCAATTCCGAACCAATGCTCAACTCGCGTCCTGTCGGGGACCATTCGATAGGGATTGGTTCATAGTCGGTCTGCATCGGCCGCCTCCATGCAGCCTCGTAGTAAACCGGAAGAATCGGCAGCCTCCAGGTCGCGACTGTTTCTCGAGTCTCCAAATTAGTGATCAGGATTTCGCCCCTGTGTTCATAGGCGATGTATTTTTCATCCGGGGATATAGCGGGAAAATATGAAGGGCTATAAATAATCCGTTCAGGCTTGGCCTGGGGATCGTCGAAAACCTTCTTGTAGATGAACCAGTCCTCAAGGTAACGATGGTAATACACATGCTTTGAATCCCTCGACCAGCCCAGAAGCACTCCTTTGCCGAGGTGCCAGGGCTTGCCACCGGTTGCTGGAACGATATATATCTGCTCGAAAGCCGACCTAAACGAAAAGGGTGACTTGACAAAGGCAATGTACTTGCCGTCCGGCGACCACCTGGGAAAATGGCCAAAACTTACGATAGATCGAACCGTACCCCGTTCCATATCCTCGATAATATCAATCCCCTTTGATCCGGGCTTTAGGGGCTGGGCGAGGGGAGTCTCGTGTTGCCATATCTTTTCAGGATTAAATCGGGCATAGACCATCTTCCGGCCGTCCGGTGAGTAATCCGCGGCTGCACCATTCGGAACCAGTCTGCGAGCCTTTGAGTAGAGCTCTTGATAACCGCGGTGGGTTACGCGTAAGAGCCTCGCAGTAGGGCCGCTTTCGGTGCGATCCGGCAGCGAGAGTTCTCGGCCGGATTCGAGACAATCGGCCACATACTTCGCCAACCGTGGGACGAAGTAATACGCGAGTACCCCGGGTGGTGTAGCACTTTCTGCGTCAGCCTCACTATACCTGCCCAGTGCAATCAGGGCACCAAGAAGTCCACATTTATAGCTGGCTGCATCCGGCCGCCTTTCGAGGCACTCTTTCGCATCGGCCAGCGCCTGTTCATAATTGCCCATACTAAAATGGGTCTTGCGCCGCTGATCGTAAAGTTCTGTTATATCGGGATAAGTGTCACCCGCCAGTTCGATGGCGCGATTGTGATTCTCAATCGCTTCACTGTAACGCCCCATCTGGCGAAGCGCGACAGCCAGCAGAGCGTAGCCCGAAGGATTCTCCGGCTGCACAAATGTCATCTTGTCGGCGTCCCTCTCCATATTCTCGTAGTCACCAAGCGCAAAATAAGTCAAAGCACGCGTCTTTCTCGCTGCATAGTGCTGGCGGTCCAGGTTCAGGGCCTCCGATAACATTCCGACCATGTCGTCGAGTGTCTCGGCCGTCCGAGCCCGCACTATGAATGCTTCAACAGTTTTGGGTGGGTATTTCTCTGCCAACGTACGATACCTCGCGGCAAGCGCCTCATTACCAAGCTTGATGTACAACATTGCCAGAAGCTCGTACACGGCCCCTTCCTCGGGATGCTCGGCTTCAAGTCGTTCGAGTATTTGAAAGGCCTCTTCCGTCCTGCCCATATTGGTCAGAATACGGGCCGCAAGCAATCGACCGTTTAGATGATCGGGCACAAGCTCAAGCAACAATGCGGTTTGCTCAAGAGCCTGTTCGTACTGTCCTTCGCCATAGTACGCCTCGGCAGAAGATAGCATTGTCTCGGCCTTCTGAAACGCAAGATTGCTTTTTTCCTCGGCAAGCTTCCTTTTGCCGGCCATGTTCTGTTTGTACAGCTTGACGCTCAACAGACCCATCAAAACGACAACCACAACGCACGCCCCGGCAATAACCTGCGTTCGGTTCCGGCGGACGAATTTCCTTAGACAGTATATTATTGTCGGTGAGCCGGCCGTAACGGGCTCATGATTGAGATGTCGCCGAATGTCTTCTGCCAGGGCGTGGGCGGTAGGATAACGCCGGTTCGGATCCTTTTCCATCGCTTTGAGCGTGATCCAGTCCAGGTCGTCGTGCAGCTTTTGCCTGAGCGTCCGAACATCCATCCGGCGTAGCTCCGCCAATTTCGTTGACTCTTCTCCGGAGACAGTACGCAGCCGGGTGCTTGGGGTCTTGGGATCTTCCTCACGGATCACATGGCGGATATGCTCAATACCGCCTTCCCTCAAGGTCTTTGCATTGAACGGAAGCACACCGGTCAGTAACTTATATAACACAACACCGAGTGAGTAGATATCCGTGCGCGTATCCAAATCCTCGAGGGTCATCTTCGCTTGCTCAGGACTCATATACTCCGGCGTCCCCACAAACTCTCCCTGCTCGGTATAAAGAGTCCGTTCGGTCAGTGGGCTTGTTAATGCCTTGGCAATGCCGAAATCGATGATCTTGGGTACCGCGTTGTCATCCCCCAGCGAAATCAGAATATTGGATGGCTTGATATCACGATGAATGATTCCCTTCTGATGTGCATGTTGCACAGCATCACAAACCAGTAAGAACAGTTCAAGCCTTTCTTCGATCGTCAGCTTATGCTGGTCGCAGTAATCGGTAATGGATACTCCCGTAACGAGCTCCATCACAAAATACGGCCTGCCTCCTTCGGTCGTTCCCGCATCATAGACATGTGCAATACTTGGATGATTTAGAAGTGCCAGGGCCTGCCGCTCGCTCTCGAAGCGGGCGATCACCCGTTTACTGTCCATGCCGGGCTTGACGACCTTGAGGGCTACTTGGCGCTTCATGGGCTGCTCTTGCTCGGCCAGGTATACGATTCCCATGCCCCCTTCACCCAGGACTTTGAGAAGCTTGTAGCGGCCGATCCAGGTCTCTGGCTGTTCCGGGAGGGGTGCTCCGGAGCGGGTCGTTTCGACAGATCCGGATGTCCCGTCCGGCGTATTACTCTGCTCCCTTGATTCTGCCTGTCTGATGGCCTGGTCACAGGATCCGTCGATGACGGAGTCGTCCTTGTCGGTGATCGTGGCAAACAGGCGGCCCAACTGTTTCCTGTTAAGGCGAGATATAGGCTTTCTTTTCATGATTTAACGAAAAAATGAGCATCCCGAAGAAAATACTTCTGTCATCTATTTTGGTTTTTGTCTTATGATTCAGATTGACCGGAACCGGGTTCTGCTCGGACTAAGCGAGCAATTCCGCTGATTCATAAATAAATACAGGAACTATTTGAAATTTTGCGCTATCTCTGGGAAAAAATACGCCATTTCCTGTAATTCGTCACTTACCTCTTCGGGCGATGCAACTAACTTTCGAATGTGCTTTTCCAAAGCTGATCGGATCCGCCTCTTTGTCGTGATTATCATGTTGGCAAGTTTGTGTCCATCCGGAATACCATATTTGGAGCAAACTTCTTTCACAGAGGGCGGATCGGTCTGGTCCATTATCGGCTGCAAGACCCGCTCTTCAAATACTTTCCAATAAACGGTCTTGCCGTCCCGGTGGCAGGTGTTCTCAACTTCTTCAAAAACCCGCTCCAGCAATGAAGAAACCCAGGCGCAATTGAAACAATCATCCGGAGAAAGATCTTCGGAGACTGCTGCTAAAACGTCCGGATCAACCACATCCAAAGCGATAAGTTTGCCTTTGGGAACACGTTTGCGAGCAGTCTCTTTATGTTTTACGTTAATAAGGAACCGGCGTAAAGCTGTCAGCAGGAATGACCTAAAGCGTCCTTTTCGCCGGTCGGCCTGCTGTACCAGCTCATTACCGAGGACGATCTCGTGAAAAAAGGCCTGAGTCAGGTCTTTGGCTTCTTCATTTTGGTACCCGTGGCGACGCAGATAACAGTATACCGGCTTCCAGTAATCCTTCAGCAGTGAACCGATAAGGGCATGGCTGCTGTCAGCTTCGGTGCGTATGCTTTCGATCAGAGACCAGTGGGTTGTCAGAAATGTCTGTCCATCTCCGCCAATATCTGTGTGGTCATCATTCTTCATAGTTGATGCCCTGCGAAATCATGCCTATGCCCATTAAGTACACAACAACGGTTGCGAACATTAATACTCATAGCACCTTCTCTCGCTCGCCTCCAACAAAATATGATACATATTAAAGGCTCGCACTGCAACAATTTTTTATGCCCGGATCGCCATCGCTCACTATTTTGAAGAAAAAATCGTGAAAAATAACGATCAAGCGCGCAAATTCAGAATCTCTTGCTGTATTTAAAGGTAGAAGCCTGGATCGTTCAAAACTCAGCAGTCGAACCGGCAGGGCTTGTAGGGAATTGATAATCGAGTTTAACGAATGTTGCGGCACTAACTTGTAGTATCGAGCAGCTCTTTGGCACGCCGAATAGTGTGGAAAGGAGAT
>CAZLIO010000117.1:0-8542 GCA_964559025.1 uncultured Pirellulales bacterium
CTGTCATTCTGAGCGAAGCGAAGAATCTCTTTTTCGTTGGCCAGATCCTTCGGCTGCGCCTCAGGATGACACGTAAGTGTCACTTTAGCTCACTTTAGTCACTTTAGCTCACTTTAGTCACTTTAGTCACTTTAGCTCACTTTACACTTTTTATAGTTCGTGGTCGAGCTCCTCACCGTAGCGTACGAGCCGAGCACTGTTGAAGACGACAATCAGTGAGCCGGCAAAATGCAAAGCCGCGGCGTAAACCGCCGGCAGCCACCCCGCCGCTCCTGCCGTATCGCCGAGAATGACAAATAATATTCCAAAGCCGAGATTCTGAGTAATAACTCCTCTTGTTTTTCGGGAAAGCCGGACAAGGAAAGGCAGCCGCTTCAAGTCGTCGCTCATCAGGGCAATCGAAGCAGAATTTATGGCCACGTCACTTCCGGCCGCACCCATAGCGATACCTAAATCACCTGCCGCTAAAGCGGGGGCATCGTTTATGCCGTCACCGACAACTACAACAATATGGCCGTCTTTTCTGATCTGCTCGACAATCGCTAATTTGTCCTGAGGCAAACAATGTGCCTTAAAATCGGTACAGTTCAGCTCAGCAGCAACACGGCTGGCCACTTCATTCCGGTCGCCGGTAAGCATAGTTACTCTTTTTATGCCGATATCAAGCAGTTCCTTAACAGCTTGTTGGGCTTCGGGTCTGGTTTTGTCCTGCAAACCAATCCAGCCCATGCACTTCGAATCTTTCGCCACATAAAGGGTGCTAAAGCCCTGCTCCTCGTGCAGAGCAGGGTCGGAAACGTTACTTATATCTACGTTTTTTTCCTTGAGGAAGGTATCTCTTCCGACGTAAATTGTAGCTGAATCGACCACTGCAGTTACCCCTTTACCCGGGGTTTCCTGGAAGTTGTCCGTTGCAGGTAAAGAAAGGTTTGCCTCCTTTGCCACCTCCCGCAGCGCCCTTGCGGCCGGGTGTTTACTCATCTGCTCGGCGGAAGCGGCGACGGCCAATAAATCAGCCGGCTCGACACCCTCGGCGGGCGTCAGTTTCGTGACATAAAGCCGACCGGTCGTTACCGTCCCCGTTTTGTCGAATACCATCGCTGTCATCTTACCTGCAATCTCAAGGTCGGCGACGTTCTTTATCAGAATACCGAGGCGGGCGGAGGCCGAAATCGCCGCCACCATTGCCGTCGGCGTCGCCAGAATCAACGCACAGGGACACGAGACAACAAGTATCGTAATAGCTCTATCGATATCACGGGTGAAAAACAAAACTATACCGGCAACCATTAAAATCGTTGGTGTGTACCACTTAACATAGCGGTCGATTATCCGCATAATCGGTATCTTTGTCTGCTCTGCCTGTATAATCAGCGACTGGACCTTGCCGAGAGTTGTATCTTTGCCGGCTTTGGTTACGGCGATATCCAGCACGCCGGTAAGATTGTTCGTGCCGGCAAAGACCTGCATCCCCGGGACCTTATCGACGGGCAGAGATTCTCCTGTTATTGTTGCTTCATTGACGGAGCTAAGACCTTTTACGACTTCGCCATCTGCCGGTATGTTATCGCCGGGACGAGCCCGGATACAATCGCCGGGCTTTAGACTGCTGACTTTCACTTCTCTTTCAGAGCCCTCACTGTCGATGAGGTTCGCCTTTGTAGGTGTAAGTTTTATCAGTGATTCGATTGAGGCACGGGCGCCGAGTGCTGTGCGCGTTTCAATAAGCTCGCTCAAAAGCATAAAGCCGGCAACGATACCTGCGGTGACATATTTCTGCGTTGCAAAGGCAGCGATTATGGCCAGAGCCACCAGCTCGTCCATGTGCATTTCTTTTTTGATAAGGCTTTTTATCGCGTGCAGAACAATGGGGGCACCGAGTAGTATTGCAGCTATCATAGCTAAAGACTCGGTCTGGAAGCTGGTGGAGCCATAAATGAGCCTGGCAATACCGCTGTTTATCAGTAGGGTTCCGCCGGCCAATGTTCCTATCAGAGCCATACTTACGCGAATTTGCTTGCCGTGAGTGTGCTCGGCGGCAATGTCATCTTTCAAATGTAAATGTTCGTGAGCCATATAAATGATTATTGATTATTGAAATATTTAACCTGCAAAAAAACTCTGTTTAGCCGTCGCCGGCACGGCGACGGGTTGTTTAGGTTTTAATCCACAAAATTAATAGTTGACAAAATACTAATTCTTAATTCTCCTGCGTCGTTTGCTCCTTGCTGGTTTTTGGTTTTAACGATGGGTCTCTGTTTACAACAATTCGCCATTCTGCGCCTGTAGGGATGATGAATTTTTCAACCGCATTATCGAAGATGTTTTCTATAGCGTCCTGATAGATTTTCTGAATAACAAGCTCCGGATGTTTGCGATATTCAGGCAGCAATTCCTGGAAATATTCGGCATTAGCCCTGGCATTGGCCACGACTTTCGTTCGATAGGCGCGTGCCTCAGTAATTTTCTCCTGTGCTTTACCTGCCAGTTGAGACCATAGCAATTCCTTTTCCTCCTCGCTGATGGTATCATCGTGTAAAGCCGCAAATAATTTATCAGCGACCGGGCCAGCAGCTTCATTCAGGGTGCTTTCAGCATAGGTTTGGGCCTCACTTATTGTCGTCTGTCGGTCCTGGCTGGCAGTTACTAAAGCCTGAAACGCCGCATCGACCTGCAGCGGCCAGGTCTTGTCTATCATCTGGATTCGAACAACTTTTAGGCCGCTTTCTATCGTGTCGAGTTTTTTCTGTAGCAATTTTCTCACGTCGTTTGTTAACCCTGCGACTTGCTCGTACATAACATCGTCGATAGTGTAATTCACCGTTGCAGTTACAATCGCATCCTCAAAGAGGCTCTGCAAGAGTGGCGTTATACTTTCTGTTATAACATCAAAGTAAATATCTCCAGGTTTTACCTCTTTGATGTAAACATTCGTAAAAAAGCGTTCGGGGTCATAAATTTGGTATGTTAGCTGCCACTTGCAATGGACGATGTTGTAGTCACTTCCGCCTGAATCGGATATTGGCTCATCCAGTTTTTCGCTTCGTGTAATACAATAACCATCTTTTATAGGATCCAACGTGGGCAGTACCCGCGTTTTTTCGATAGAACGTTCAGCGAGCATACGTTCTTGTGTCTGATAATACCAGAACGACCTTATGACTAAATCAACCTTTTTTTCTACCGGGATTTTTACCATTGTATCCACCGGATATGGGAACACCCAGTACGGCCAGGTCTTTGGTTTGAGAACTCTCTCTTCACCAACTCCGCGAATCTTCCCAAATCGTAAAACAAGAGCTTGCTCGTCGGAGCCGACCGTCTTAAAACCGGAGGCCAGAAAGGCAAGGATAAGTACCGCCATTATCACTTTCAGGATAATAAAGCTGATTCTCAGTGCTTCTGATAGTGACTTGCCGGCAGCGTCAAGGTCTTCGGCCGCAGACTTATCCGGTGCCTGTGGTTGTAAGTCGTTATTACTTTGTTTATCTTCTGCTGCCATACTCTTGCGCTATGTTTATTTCTTCTGGTACAATATGCTTAACGTTTTTCTTACTTACCCACTGAAGTCTTGTTATTCACTTTTTCGGTTCCAGAGACGGGATTTTCTTCAACAGTATAAAAGGCTCCGAATCTGCGGGTATAACGATAGTTGACCGTTCTTTTAGTATCTTTTTTAAACTTTCGATATCCCGCAGAAACATCGCGAAGTCAGGGTCTTCTTCCAGCTTTTTATAATGTTTCGCAGCTTCGGCGTCGCCCTTGCCTCGTATCGCCTCAGCTCTTGCCTCCGCGGCGGTAAGCAGCACCGAACTCTTAAGATTGGCATCACCTTTTATCTTGGTTGCCTGGCCCTGGCCCTCGGAAATAGTAACCTCGGTCCTACGACTTCTCGCGGCCTTCATCCGTTCAAATACCTTCTCCGTAACATCTTTACTGACCTTGAGCTGTTTTATACCGAGAGTCTTGATTTCAATCCCGTATTCATCGCTGACGGTTTGTTTAAGGTCGGCGAGCATGTTCTCTTCAATTTTCTCAAATATTATTTCCCCCGGATCGCTGTTTACAAACTCACCGAAGGAGTGCTGGCCGATAACTCTGTTTTGAGTGTCAGTAATCTGGCTGTACAGTTTTACTTCAGCTTCCTTGACAGTCCCAACTGCATTTAAGAATTTCAAAGGCTCGGCAATCCTCCATACAACATAAGTATTCACGATAATCGGCACAGCACCTTTAGTAGTAGTCTCGCCGAGGTCGGCCTCAAAAACCTGCATCCGAGAGTCAAACCTGTGCACACGCTCTATTGGTGCGGGCCATTTGATACAAAGACCTGGGTCTGTAATTTCACGCACAGGTTTACCAAATCTCGTTACTAAAGCCGATTCGGTTTCCCTGACCTGAAATGTGATAAGGTACAAACCTAAAACTACGACTACTAATGCCACAAAAATTGTGATAGCTATATTTTTCATTTTTCGCTCTGCTCCTCAAAACCACCTATGTCATATAGACTTGGAGTTAATTTTTCCTGAACATCGATTATAATAACCTGATGATCGTTAGGGTCGGCGGCCACGACATATTTTCGTATATTCTTCGTAGCCTCTTCGAGCGCCGCCAATAAAAGCTGGCGTTTATAAATCTCTTTTGCCGCTCTGTATGCTGTAAGCTGATCGGCAAAGCGGTCTCCGGCTGCTTTTGCAAGTGTCTCTCTTTCAAAGGCGTAACTTTGTGATTCTTTCAGGGTTCTGTAGATATCGCCTTTGGCTTGTTCAAGTGCTGAATCCAGCTCATGACCAAGCTTTTCTATATTCTCAGGGTTGTTTACATCTTCGGCCTGCTCATATTTTGCCGCAAGACCGTAGAGCTTATCGGCAGCTTCCACAGAACCTACAAGCACACTCAAAGTCTTGTTCCTTTCTGCCTGGGCTTCAAAGATAAGTGCCTGTTTCATTTGGACTGCGCCGTTAACTTCCTGGTAGTCTGCTGCGACCTCGGGTGGTGGGTGAATACCCTGTAGTCCCAGAAATACGATTTCAACACCTAAGCCCGCCTCGTCTGCAGCCTTCTGTATTTCATTTGTCAAAGTTTTTTTGGCATCGGACCTGCCTGCTCCAAGCAGACTCTGCTTAAGGTCGGCTTCATCATCAACTTCTATCTTGGCGCTGGCCGCGAATTTTGTCAACTCGCGATAACAAATGGCCTCGAGCCGTTTTTCCGGTTCGTTATGATTATAGATAAAAGAATACAAATCCCTCACCTTGTATTGAACAGGAACGGCAGCCATAACAAGGCTCACCGGCACGGCTGAGGCATCGGAGGACGCACTTGTTTGTTTGCTCGCTACGAGCAAATGATATTCTTCTTCATAGTGCTGCTTACCCCACAATAACGGGCCGTAGCTGGCTTTATTCTGTTCCGCCTTAAAGCCGATGTTAAGCTCCATAACTTTCTTCGTTGGATACTTATAAGCGATATCTATCGGCCAGGGCCATTTGAAAGCCAAACCGGGACCGGCAAGCCTGACATCATTCGCATCGTTTACCGGATTGCCGAAACGTTCTATTATTGCCTCCTCATTGGGTGCTACTACGACGATGCAGCTTAACAAATATAGCGTAACCGCGGCAAACAAAACCAAAGGTGCTATCGCTTTTTCGAGCAGTTTATAAAACCAGGTTTGAGAGACCTTAAAGCCAAACTGATAATCAATGGCACCTGCGGCGCTGCGGAATATTCCGCCCGGTTCATTTATAACCCCCAATAGTCTGCTGTCGAAAGCACTTCTGCTGTATCGGCCTTTCAGTCTCGGACGGTATATGTCAAAGATGAGATTCAAAGCGGTTTCTACACCAACAACAACAAGCAGAATCGGAACTATCCAGTCGATTACATTTATCACGATGAAATACTTGAATTGTGCTAATGCCAAGCCTATTGCCAGAGCAAAACACAAGACAGCTATACCCAGCAGGAAGCTGCCCCCTGCCCTTAAGGGCTTCCACTCCGGCTGAGCTGACATACCCGTAGCATAGCGGGAGATTAAAAAGCTCATGAAAGCAATGGCCGTCATACCAATTGCACAAAGCAGCGGCTGTTTCGGTTCGCCTTCCAGACCGGCTATAATAGTCTTTAATAAATACAGCCCGAGACCTAATTGATAGGCGGCGATTAGTGCTGAGAATATGGGAATGAACAATTTTTCGAGTATTTTCAGGCGGCGCTGAGCGGCGGCAAATAAACCGGCACGTTCACCACTGGCCTGAAAGATTGCCGAGGCCTTTTCGTCCTTGCCCAGTTGGCTCATATCGAGTTTTTCCTGCTCGGCCAAAGCACGCTGATGGAACTGTAAGCATAAGATAAGCCAGATCAAGGCGGACGAGAGAATCAGCCAGCCAATCGCAGAGATCGCAAAAAAGCCGCTCCATCGGCCCAAGAAAAAGGCAATACCGAAAAAGACCACGCTCAAGATCAAAGATACCAGTGATATGTGTTCAGGGCGTTTGGATGATACTGTCATTTTTTATCCCGGTTATATAATCCGAACAAAAAAACCACAGGCACAGTATTCATTTAATATCTGTGTATGCTCTTTACAACTTTCAAGTTGCGTAATATAACAATAAACGTTATTTTGGTATAGGGACAATTGTAAAAAAAATTAAGCTTTGGTATAAAGCCAAAATCGCGATGTCTTGGTAGACCGCACAACCGGCGCGAGTTCGTAGTGGAAGATGAATAAGTTATTTACAATAGCGAAAAATACTTTCATAGAAACTCTGAGACAACCCGTTTATGCTATAATCATTGTTGCCGCCTTGTTTTTATTCTTTATAAGTCCTTCTTTGACGATGTACACAATGAGCGACGACAACAAACTCTTGCGCGAGATAGGGTTATCTACGCTTTTTTTGACCAGCTTGTTCATTGCAATATTTTCCGCTTCCGGGGCTGTGGCCCAGGAATTAGAGAATAAGACAATAACCACCGTCCTGAGCAAACCTGTCCAGCGTCCGATATTCATTATTGCGAAATTTTTCGGTGTAGCTGCCGCCGTGGTTCTGGCCCATTATATTTGCACCATCGCCCTGCTGATGGCGATTAGACACGGCGTCCTTGAAACTGTAAATGACCTGCACGACTGGACGGTTCTGGGCACAGCAGCGGCCGTCGTTCTTGCAGCATTCATACTAAGTGCTTTTTTCAACTACGCTTATGAGTGGAAATTCTCATCGACAGCTATCGTTTTAACCGGCATATTCGCTACATTTGGCATTGTGTTCCTGACTTTTATTGACCGCAACTGGCAGTTTAATCCCAAGGATAATGGCTTGAACGCCGTGGATATTTATGGCTCGGTGTTACTGCTGCTGGCGGCAATAATAATTGTGGCTTTGGCGGTGGCACTTTCCGCCAGGTTCAACATTGTGGTAACGCTCTCGGCCTGTATCGGGATTTTTTTGCTGGGTCTTGTAAGCGATTATGCGTTCGGCAGATTGAAGGGTTACGAAGTAAAAAATCTCCAATCCGGCCGGTATGAGTTCTTTGAAGCCAATAATTTACCCGAGGATAACGATAAGTACGACCTGGAAAATAAAGTGCCTCAGAGATATTTGTGGGGTCAAATAGGCAGGTTTCTGGTCCCGAATCTACAGATTTTCTGGATTAGCGACGCCATTTACGAAGGAAGCCAGGTCCCTGCAAAATATATCGTGATAACCGCTTCTTATGCCTTGTGCTACACAACAGCCATACTCGCATTGGCCATCGCTCTGTTCCAACGCCGACAGGTTGGCTAAGAGTCTCTGACAAAATCTAACTTGTCATTCCGAGCGGAGTCGAGGAATTTATTCAAATCAGATTGCGAAGCAGTTCCTAATAATCTTTCAGATATTTTCTTTTAACGTTTTTTTCCCAACAGGACAATGCGACTGCGCCCTATGCGACTGCGCCCTATCTGAGGGCTGTCGATTACTTCAAATCCATTCTGTTCTGCGATAGAAACGGTCGTCTCGAAATCCTTTTTCGATACATGTCCCTTCGGTTCTACGACCAAAAATATTCCAGCTGGTTTTATCGTTTTTTGTATCTCTGAGAAAAAACCGGAAGCATCAGAGACTTCATGTACGACAGCGGATGCAAGAGCAAAATCGATTTCTTCTTTAAAGTCATCCAGACCAAGAGAATTGTTCTTACAGAGGCGTGTTTCAATTCTATCGGACAACCCTGCTTTCTGTGCGCGTTTTTCGAGTGACCTGATCATCTTCTCCTGGATGTCCACACATATAACCCTGCCATTGCAACCGACCATCTCCGCAAGTGGCAAACTGAAGAAGCCCATTGCACTGCCGATATCCAGAACCTTCATACCTTCCCGGACGTATGGGCCTAATATCTTTTTGGGATTTTGGTACAATTTTCTTACCGGACTGGAAAGAAGATAACCGACCCATACTGGACAAACTTTTTCAGCCATATAATTTTGAAAATTTGAACATTAGAATTTTGAATTTGTTTCGAATTTTCCGCCATAAATCTTAGC
>CAZLIO010000118.1:0-8516 GCA_964559025.1 uncultured Pirellulales bacterium
TTTTGTGGGATTGAAACGTTTAGGGACAGGTTGTGTTTGCTGACTTCTTCGGAAAAACGTATACTGGTGACGCGAGAACCGCTTTCGACAAAGGAACAGTTGATTTGTGGCGGCATATTGGTCACGCATAGGGTAAAGTTGCGCTCGGACGTCACCAGCATCTCAAGATTCAATCCGTAGCCAATGTCACTTCCGAGCTGGCCTTCGAGAGAAAACTGCAATGCTACAGCAGTAGGTATCTCTTGGAGCGATTCCTTTTCAAGGAAAATCCTTTCTGTTATCGTCTGGTCCAGGTATTGTAATTTCACTCCCGCCTCCTCGACATCCGTGAGTAACGTAAAGGTAAGCTTTTCTTGCTTACCGTAAAGCAGTATGGGAATTATCTTTTCATAAGGTTTGCCTATGCTCGAGGTGGTTTCACTGACGATCGAGACGAATATATTCTCAATGTTAAGCAAGGCCCGTATCTGCTCGGGATTTTGCCACTCTGATTGTAATTGCGATTCAATTCCACTTTCAGTCAACCCCAGTGCTGATTCGGCCAGCGCCAAGTTGGACGTATTTCTAAGAACCAGGTCAAGCTTTCGCTGGCCCTCGCTGTCGTAGTACTTCTTGGCCTCCATAATGGTAATATGTGATGCTTTTGCGAGAAAACTCAGCTTCGTTTCTTCAAGCTGGATTTCAGCCTGCTTCAGCAGTTGCTGGGCCCGGGTATAGTCCGACAAAGCATCGTCAAGCTCTTTCTGGTTAATAATCTGCTTTTTAAAAAGCCTTTGGGCGTCTTCGTACATGCTTTTGTAGCGATCATGAGTTTCCTTGGCATTTTCGAGGACAACCTGAGCTGTTCTAAGACTTAGCTCGTTCAGCAGGTCTGTACGCGTTTTGGTTATCTGTTCCGTTTCTCGAATTGGCGCCTCCGGCTCTTCCTGCTGTGCGTTTGCTGAAATGGTCAATAATGACATAAATATTACCAGCAAAACACATCTGAATTTATTGATTCTGCTCATTTCAAATAAACTCCTACTTAAAATAACGTATTTCCAAACGCAGGTCTTCCTGACTTTCAATCAATCGCTCCTGCTGACTGAAATAGCTTTCTTGAGTACCAAAGAACTTCCCACGAAAAGTTTCCAGTGCATCATCAGTGATTCTGCCGACATCTCTTAATTCGGTATTTATTTCGAATCTCTGTTTCTCGATATTGACATTTTCCTGCGCCAGTTCAACCTGGAATTTCAGCTCTGCAAGAAACTTATAGCGTTGGCGCACATTCAGCTCAATGCGGTCCTTTTGATCCTCGATGGCAGCTTTTAATCTGTTGAGGACAGCTTTATACTTGATCTGTCTGCCCTTGCGCGAGTCCCCTTCCCAGATGGGTATCCGTAATTGTAAGCCTGCGAACCACCCGGGATCGGGGCCACCTAAATTTATTTCATTGCCGAATATACCCAGGCTTTGCGTCCTCTCTTCTTTCAATCCCGGGACCTTTGGCTGGCCAAATATGTCCAGACCCCAGGTATCATCCCGGTTAATAAGGTCTGCGCCGACCTTACCGTCTTTGTCCTGATAGCCTGTACTAAAACGCAGGTCCGGGATGTATTCATAACGTAATTGGTCCAGAAGCCTTTGCTGCTCGGCTAAAAAGGCTTCGGCTAATGCTAACTCGCTGCTCTGGGCCAGGGCAAGACGAATCATTCCATCCATGTCAAAATCGCCGAGACCAAAACTATCCATTTGGCCATCGAATTCCACCTGGTCGGCACCGACCGGCAAGCCAATTAATCGTAATAAGTCCATCTTACGATTGAATCTTTCACGCTCTAAAGCATTTATCTCCGATTTTACGGTGAGGACATTTGAGTATGCCGTCAGAACCTCCATTCTCACACTCAGATTATTCGCGTCCATCCTCTGCTGCTTTATTTGGTATTGCCTCTCGAACTGCTCAAGCAGCTCCTGGCGGGTGGAAATCTGTTGTTCTTTTAGCTTTATGAAAAAGAATGCTTTGCGCACCTGTGAAAATATACCGGCAACCGTATCTTCATAATCGAACAGCGCGCCACGCTGCTCTTCACGCAAGCTAATATCGAGAGGGTTGTCTTTACCATATTCAAGAATCCGCTGGCTGATTCTTGCACTTATATTATGTGCATCATCAGTGACATTGTCGGATTCGAGGTTTCTAAAATGCTCGTATTGGCTGATTAGCTCAATAGTAGGCAAAAACCTCGAATTTTTAACCAGCTTACTTCCTCCTACGTAAAGTATTTGCTGGCGCGCTTGATTGATTTCGTTACTGTTAGTGAAGGCTAATTGCAGGCATTCTTCGAGAGTCAGCACGCGTTTGGCTTCCATCTGTCTGGGTGATACGGTTCGCGCCGGGCGTTCTCCAACTGCCCGTAGGTACGTAAGCGAGTTAGGCTCCGAAGGACCCATTTTAGTTTCTTCTTCGAGGCGTTGCTCAATCTGCACAAGTGAAGGGTCAAGCTTCTTGTCCGCAAGAGCATCGCCCTGTCCCAAATGTAACCAACACAATACGACGGCCGTCAAAAACACAACTCTGTAGGTTTGCCTAATTTCCATTTTTCTCTCTTTCTGAATTTAACATTTTCCCGGCACGCCGGGACTTGAATTTCGTATTTCCCTTCTTATCTCACATCATACCTCAAAAATGACACAAAAGACGCTGCAAAGAAGACCAAGTTGAATAGCGCCAATAGTCCAATGTCCCAGATGGCTAATTTTAGAGACTGGCCAAGCGCAAGGTCCCGCTCCTGAAATTTGGGCACGGTGCCGAAATCTACAGGATTATGAGAGATTGTTCTCCAAGCCTGCGCGCATGCTCCATCCGGGAATATTAAATGCAGACTAGTAGGGTCTTCGGCGTCTTTGGTGCGTATATAGTCCCTTAAGCCGGTTTGATATTGTTTGATCTGCTGATAAAGATTTACGCAGTGGTTAATCCCTGTGCCTGCAACGGCTTCAGAGGTGCGCTGGTAGATGACGGTCGGTGACACGCATGTGAGATTGCGGCCAACGAGCGCCTGTGCAATCATTTTGTTGTGATGGTCTTCACGAGCCTGGTTTTTGGCATTTGTCTCTGCGTTTCTGAGCCGGGCCCTTGCAGGCGGATTATTACCGGGAGCGTCAGGATTAGGAGACATGTAGCCCGCCCTTTCCCCAAATCTCTCGCTTTTTTCCCACATCTCGGCCGAGATTTCGCCCAACCTTCTCTCCAACTCTACAGGATTTGGTGCCCTGCCGGACACCTCTGATATAATTCTCCCAAAGCTCGGTATAAGAATGACGAGCACGACCCAGATTAATAAAAGCATAACCATGGAATTGGCCGGGTGGGCTGTTCTGCTGGATACAAACATCCCCAATAAAATGAAAATGGAAAGATACAGGAAAGACAAGAGCACAGTGGTGAAAATTTTTAACCAATCCAACCCACTAATGACAGCAACGTTGGAAGATACCACAATGATAAGGCTGACCAGCAGGCCAATAAGTAAAGGGATTCCTATGGTTAACAAAACGCCAAGATACTTACCTAAGAGCACCTCATACCTTGGGATTGTGTTTGCCAGCATCTGACGCAGTGTTCCATCTTCTTTCTCGCCGCTGATGCTGTCGTAGGTAAAAACCAGTGCCAGAAAGCTCAGAATCATAGAAATTATGAACACCCAGTCAATACTGCTGAAATGGGAAAGGGTAAAGTTGCCCCTGCCTTTTATTTCGGGCAAATCGCTGCTGAATAAGTCGAACGTAAAACGATTCGGGAGAGATTTTTCAAATCCCTCGGTACACAGAGTAAGCGGTTTTGGTTTTCTCCAGATGCTCTGTTCATAGAATGCCAGTCTGAAAAGCTGGCCCGTTTGTCCATTCAAGCCTTCCAGATTCTCGTTTGTCTTTTCCCAGTAATCACTTGACTGTTGCCGATATTTGCTCACAAAGACAAATCCGCTCACAGCAAAAAGCAAGATTATCAGCACCAGTGAAAGAATGAAACGAAAACTCAAAATGTTCTCCAGAATTTCCTTGTGTATAATCTGACGAATCATATTAGGCCTCCCATGCTTGGATAAAAATACATTTCAATTCATTTTGTATTGATGTTAAATCACCTTACGTCGTATCTTAAGAAGGCTACAAAGGCCAAAGCAAAAAACAGTACATTCCCAAAGACCAGAAGCGCTAAATCGGGAATGACCCTGCGCAGACTTCCAATAATGTCAGCCTTATAAACGAACCGTGGCAGGTCACGCAGGTCAAGAGGAGGGGCATCGTCGTCTACTATTGGCGACATCTCCGTCTCTTCCATAGTACAGGGTGTAAAAAAAGACGATGAAGAGAAGTTGTCGGTTCGAGACCGCATGTACTCGATGATGTCATTTCGGTGCGGCTTGACGGCGTCGATGAAGTACCGAAAGCTGGCCATGTCGGTCCCGGCCAGTGCAGACATTACGTTCTCATATAGAAAAATCGGCGAGATTCGCGAAAGATTGTCGGCAAGACGTGTCTGCTCGAACAGACTTCGGAGACGGCCATATTCTACCTCCGAGTACTTATCGGCATATTTGATTTCAATGGGCACTCCGATGCCATACTGTATCAGATTGTTTTCCATAAAGGCCTTATTGCAGGACCGAACGTAGCCATGCCCAAAGCCGCCTTTACCAGACTTGTCGTTCCGACTGGAGCCGGGCTGAAAACTCCGGCCGGAATTCCGGAACTCCCTTATGAATTCCCTTTGGGCGTCTCTCCGCAGCAAGGCGATCTGCTCGTTGACCTTGTCCTCCGACTCAACGGGTAAAATCTGGGTGGCCAAATAGACACTCCCGTTAGGAATCACCGCCACAAAGATTATCCACATAAACAATCCGAATACAAGGGAGATAGCGGACCTTCTTGCCAGACAGGAAAATAGCAGCCCCAAATTGTACATCGCTGCGATGAACACTAACGAGGAAAGAAACATAAATCCGATGCGAATCCAATCTGAACCGGCCAAATCCACCATTGGAAAAGATAACAGAATGACCAGCCCCAGGATAAAGGCGATTGTGACAGGAATAATCAAGGTTACCAGCCCAGCCAGCAGCTTACCCAATAGCACCTCATGGCGAGCCGTCCTGTTTGCCAATATCAGCCTCAACGTCCCACTCTCCCTTTCGCCGGATATCGTATCATACGCTACGAGCAAAGCCAGGACACTTATGACAATCTTGAAAATCAGTGATGCATCAAAGATTGAAAAGATTGACAGGTAGTGATTGGCCGCCGATGCACTTATTTCAGGGACCTCGTTATAATTTATTGTAGCGGAGTTGCCGAGCTGCTTCTCAAGTCCTTCGCTAAAGATCGACAGCGCCGATGGCGGCCGGTATACTGTGGGTGTAATATTCTTATAAACCGTAACTTTATGCAATTCAGATTCGTTATAGGCAACGTTCTCACTATAGGTTTTGAGTCTTTCCTGGTAGGCTTTTGCCAGGATAGGCACAAATACAGCCGTCAGAACAACGCAAAGTATCGTCCCAACAGCGAACTTAAACGTCATCAGGTTCAGCAAGAACTCCTTTTTAGCAATTTTCCAAATCATAGGGCACCTCTTGTTTTATGTTCTTATGCTTGATTTCACGAGAAAAAGTACTATTCCTCCAATCAGACCAAGCAGACCCAGGACCAAAATTAGTGTGGTTGCCATGCTGCCTTTGCCGCTGATTGGATATTCGAGCTGTTCGTCCGAGGCTTGTGCGAGGGGGACGGTTGTCGTCTCCTCTGCAACCTTCATCGGGTCCCGGCCTGAGTATAAAGCGCTGACACTGTTGGCATTAAGTGCGCACGCGAAAATGCAAACCTCGTCAATCAGACCAACAAAATACTTGTACAAGCTGCCGTCTCCGTAGTTCGCTATGACCCCGATATAAGCATTTTGCCTGGATGAACCGGAAAGGTCATATCCGGCAGGAAGGATTTCGGTTCTCTCTAATACGCCGTCGACATAGACCCCCAATGTCCCTTCGTTTCTCATCCCGACGACATGGTGCCAGGCGCCATCATTCACGACAGTCGTGCTTATTGCTTGTACCTTGCTTAGGTCGTCATCCGTGGTCAAGGTAATCATCCCCGATTGTCCTTCGTTCACCGCCAATGTATAACGTATTCCACCGGTTTCGTCTCCTCCGTTGGCGAAGACAGTCCCTCTGTTCGGTTCGTTCCCATCGTCTGTGCCGGACTGGGTAGTTTTTATCCAGGCGGATACCGTCCAATTGCCGGTCCCGAAGTCCAGCAAGCTCGGCTTGCCACAGTCCACATAATCGTCACCATCGAGGCTGATTGCCTGGCCAAACTTGCCAGCTACATAGGTTGGGTTCCCACGTGCGGTCCCAGGATTGGCACCGGCGCTTTCGTTGGTGTTGTTCTCGAATTTCCACCAGGCGACGAGTTTATTACGAGCTTGGGATTGCTTTTCCTGGATTTGTGCCGGGGTGACGGTTTTCGCCTCCTCTGCAACCGCCATAGGGTCTTTGCCCGAATAGAACGCATTGACCATATTGGCATCAATCGCACCAGCAATAATGCAGACCTCATCGATCAATCCGTTCCATTCGCGGACAATTTGCTCACTGTTTTCGCCGATGTTCACGGCAAAGTCATTCGTCTGGATGGCACCGTAGGCTTGACCCGAATTGTCCAGTACTCCATCGAGGTACAATGATACTGTGGACCCGTCATAGACACCAACCACATGATGCCATTCGCCGTCATTGACGCTCTTTTTTCCTTCGATACCCTGGGGCCATTCGCCTGAGATAGATTCAATCCCGGTGCAGTGGAACGCGAGCGTGTCCTCCATGGCCGTTCTTTGTAGCCGCCAGGACGAGTCTCCTTTGGCAACAATGGTCTGCCACCGCTTCTCGAACCTGTTGACCTTGATCCAGGCAGCAACGGTTATTGCACCCGTAATATCGAACGCCGACTCATTGCTGATCTCGACATAGTCACCATAGCCGTCGAGCTCAAGGGCCCCGCCGACCTTCCCGCCGGCAGGCCGCCACTGCGGATTCCCGAACAGCCTGCCCACTCGGCCGTTACCGGAGGAATCAGCCACGTCGTTGCCGTCGGCTTCGTCGAGCTTCCACCAGGCAACGAGCTTATACGGTTTTTTTTCCTGAGGTGCAAGTGAGGCCGGATGAGGAGATTCCACAATTTGAGCATCTCCATTGAGAACTCCATCGTTGCCGTGGCCGGACAGGTCTTTTGCTGTGCCGTCATCGAAATTCCAGTAAGCGACCAGACCCTCTTCTTTTCCGGTCAAGGGGGTGCTCATGGCGGCCTTGATTTCCTCCGGCGACCGGGCGACATTCCAGATGCGGATTTCGTCAAGTTCGCCGTGGAAGTATTCCCCGAAACTGAATTCCGGGTCACCTTTACCAATGAACAGGTCAGACTTATCGATATACGGTGGGCCGGAGACCTTATTGCTTCTGATACTGACACCATCTGCTAAAACTGTCATAGTGCTTCCATCAAAAGTGCCGGCAAGGTGGTACCATGTGCCTACGGCAAACTCACCGGGAGCCCGCATTGTCTCTATATCATAACCTATACTCATTTCCACCGCCGGCTTGCCGGCGACATTCCGAAACCGTAGAAAGAAATTTTCAAGACCCTGATTGATGCTTTTACGGATAATGGAATTAATGTACCCGTTTTCTGCATAAAACGACGACGCCTTGAGCCAGACTTCAATTGTAATTGCGTTTGTAAACGAATGGAGCGACTGCGAGTCCGCAACCTGCACATAAGCCTCCTCCCCATCCAGACTCAGCACCCGATTGACTGCTGATTCACGGGGCTTTATCCTCTCCTCGGTTGGAATACCGAAGCTAACGGGTAAAAAAACACAAACAGAAAGACCTAAAATGACAACCAATGCGGTGGTTTTTCGTATCATTTTTTTTCCTTTCGGATTGTTTCTGAATTAGAATCTGCCTTTTATACTCCGGCGAATTCCTGCATCAAGAACCACATAGATAAAACATTTGCATATAGTTAATATCCAATCTCTCTTTTTTATAATCAGGCCTAACAGGAACTCTTTTTTAGCAATTTTCCAGACCATACCAGATTTTCCTTATTTCTTATCTCACGTCGTATCTCATAAAACCAGCAAACGCCGCTGCAAAAAACACGACATTAAACAAAACGAGTATCCCCCAGTACGGCAGCACTTCGCTTAATTTGTCTTTTAACGCCTCCTCTTTGAAAACAAAACGCGGCCGGTCGCTTACGTCTAAAAAAGACTCGCCCTCAAGTGCCGGGTCCTTTTTTCTCGCATCATTTATTTTCTCTTCCGCATATGACCGAAACTGATCATCATATTCGTCTTTAGTCTGTTCAAAGTACTTTAAGCTTCGCAGGCCTGTACCTGTCAAATCTCTGGCAATATAAACAAAATTTGCAAAAGGTGAAATGCAGGCCAGGTTTTTAGCGAGCTTCGTTTG
>CAZLIO010000119.1:0-8510 GCA_964559025.1 uncultured Pirellulales bacterium
ATCCTTCGGCTTCGCCTCAGAGCTTGCCCTGAGCTTGCCGAAGGGATGACACTTACGTGTCACTTTAGGCACTTTAAATTATCCTATCGCTCTGACAATTCTTGTTCTTATGCCTGCCGGTTTGGCGCCTTCGGGCACTATACAATTGACGGCCTGTGGTATCACCTTGATTTGTACGGGCAAAGTCGGCCCAGGGTCGCCGTCAATTTCAGTCATTACCGAATCAGTTTCGGAGCTTACAAGGATGTTTTTGCCCTGCCGATAAATAACATCGCTGGTATCGGCATGGTGTTTGAGGACAGTCATCAGTGAATGCTTGACCAGGTGAAGCTGAGAGGCACATTTATAAACGCACACGTCCAGCAAACCGTCGCTGAAATCGGCGTAGTGTAATACCTGCAGCCCCACAGCATATCTTGAAATGTTTCCGACAAAAACCAAACCGGGGCCGTCGAAAATCTCTTCTCCGTCAACCTCTACTTTCATAGGGTCAAATTTGTAGTTCCAGAACGTTCGCCATATCGGCCAGAAGTAATCGAAGTGGTCTATATGTCCGGCTCGCTGCTCGCTGACCCGTTTGACCACTTCGCCGTCAAATCCAAAACCGGCTATAGAAGTAAAACATCTCCCATTTGCACTTCCTAAGTCCAGAGGCCGAATGTATCCTGCTTCGAATGTTCTTATTATTGTTTTTAGTTTTACATCAAAACCTAATTCATTTGCCAGCAGATTTTCCGTTCCGTGGGGCACTATCAGCAACGGCTTGTCACTGCCTTCCAGGCCGTGCGCGACCTCTCTGACCGTACCGTCACCACCGACAACGACGACCATTGCACAGTCGTAATCAATCGCTGCATCGGTGGCCAGTTCGCAGGCATTTTCCAAAGAAGTGGTCAGACTAACTCTGACCTCGAATCCCCTTTTGACGAGGTATTGCTCAAATCGGCGTCCGGTCACTTTACTGCCGGTGGCGCCGGATTTGGGATTTACGATAGAAGCAATGTAACCATCATCCGGCTTCATTTTTCTGATTTACTATTTTCTATTTACTATTGACTATTTGCTTTTTCGCCACTAAAGATGCATAACTTTCTATTATGTGTGGTAAGTCAGTCAGTCCCAAAATCTTTTGCACAGTGGCTATTTTTTCTTCGTCGGGTCCTTCTATTTCTACAAAATCACCTAACAGCGGCAACTGGTCCAGAGCAACTTCGCAATCACCAAGCTGCCAAAGGCGACGTTTTTTTTCTATTGCCAAAACCTGTTCGTACCCTAACGCCGAAAGCAGCTTTCGGACTGAATCGGCATCCTTGATTTCGAGCTCTATCTCCTGTCTCCTTTTGAGGTTGCTTTTTTCTTTGGCGCCTTTATATGTTAAAAATAAGCTCTCGTTCTTTCCAACCATCTGCTTGCGTAATCGAAGACATCTGTCGCTTTTAGTCAGTGTTGTGTTTGCATCGTCAAAATGATAATCGGTCTGTAACTGCTCTGCCATAAACTCGGCGCCGAGTTCAGGCAGCTTACGCTCTATTTCCCCCAGCGAATCAACCTTTAGCTTTGCTTCGATTTCGGTACACATAAATACATTAGCTTAAATAAAAACGCTATACTCTATTGTCATTCCTGTGAAAACAGGAATCCAGAAAAGTTGCGATGTGGATTCCCGCTTTCGCAGGAATGACATAATGCTATATAACAATATTTACCAGTCGTGATTTGATAACGATAATCTTTTTAGGTTCTTTACCGGCCATAGCAGCAATCACCTTTTCACAGGTCAAAGCCTTTTGCTTTATTTGCTCTTCGTCTGTATCGGCGGCGACAACAATTCGGTCCTTTATTTTACCGTTGACCTGCACCGCCAATTCAATTTCCTTTTCTTTGATAAGCTCCTTGTCGTATTCGGGCCAGGGCTCATAAGTTAGGCTCTCTGTATGGCCCAGCCTCTCCCAGAGTTCTTCAGCGATGTGAGGTGCGAACGGAGCGAGAATCAAAACGAATTTCTCAATGACTGCTTTCGGTCTGACCGGTTGTTTGTTGAGGTGATTTACAAAAATCATCATAGCGCTGATAGCGGTATTGAAACCGAAACTTTCGATATCATCGCCGACCTTTTTTATCGTCTGGTTCAACAGCCGCAACGTCTCTTCATCTGCTTCGGCTTCCTTTACCTGTTCGGCAAGCTCACCCGTATCTTCATCGATTATCATTCGCCAGGCCCGCTGCAAAAAGCGGTGCACGCCTTCAACACCCTGCATACTCCAGGGCTTGATTGCCTCAAGAGGCCCCATAAACATCTCATAAAGCCGCATCGAATCTGCACCATAGCCGGTAATAACCTTATCCGGATTGACTACATTGCCGCGGGACTTGCTCATCTTCTGGCCGTCTTCGCCCAAAATCATTCCCTGATTGACGAGTTTCTTGAACGGCTCTTTAGAGCTGACATAACCCAGGTCGTAAAGAAGTTTGTGCCAGAACCGCGCATACAACAGGTGCAGGACCGCATGCTCGGCACCGCCGATGTACAAGTCAACGCCTCCGTTAGCCATCCAGTATTTTTCCTTTTCTTGGTCCCAGCCCTGCTGTTCATTATGAGGGTCGAGATACCTGAGATAATACCAGCAGCTGCCGGCCCACTGTGGCATCGTGTTTGTTTCACGTTTCGCTTTTAAACCGTCGGACAGAGTTATATTCACCCAATCGTCAATATTGGCTAATGGTGGTTCACCAGTCCCCGTAGGTTTATAGTTCTCGACCACCGGCAGCTCCAGGGGTAAATCCTCTTCCGAAAGTCCGAGGACACGGCCATCTTCAGTGTGCAAAATCGGAAACGGCTCACCCCAATAACGCTGCCTGCTGAAAAGCCAGTCACGTAGCTTATAATTTACAGCTTTTCTCCCCTGACCTTTTTGCGCAAGCCAATTTGTAATTTGCTCTTTGAATTCCGATGTAGGTAAACCATTGAACCGGCCGCTGTTTATTGCTTTGCCGTCACCAGTAAAGCAAGCTCGACCTTCCATTATTTCTTCGATTATCGAATCTGCTATTGCATCCCATTCTTCTTGGGTTGGTTCTTCTTTATCAGGACCCTCGTACTCATATGATGTAGGTATAGGTAAAGACAAAGCAGTTTTACGATCAGGTTTCACAACTGGAATAATTGGCAGGTCGAATTTTGTCGCGAATTCAAAGTCGCGCTCATCGTGTGCGGGTACAGCCATAATCGCGCCGGTCCCGTAGCTAATCAAAACATAATCACTTATCCAGATGGGAATCCTTTCGCCGTTGACCGGATTTATCGCGTAAGCGCCGGTAAAAACACCGGTTTTCTCTTTGGCTAAATCAGTTCTGTCCAAGTCGCTTTTTCGAGCCGCCTGCTCGCGATATTCTTTAACTGCCTCTTTTTGGTCATCGGTTGTAATCATATCCACCACTTCAAGCTCAGGTGCGAATACCATATAAGTAGCACCAAAAAGAGTATCCGGCCGGGTCGTAAATACCCAGAGATCCCAGTCGCAATTTTCTATTTCAAACTTAACATCGGCTCCAATACTTTTGCCAATCCAGTCTGTTTGCAATTTTTTTATCGATTCAGGCCAATCCACCAGGGATAAATCTTCGAGCAGTCTTTCGGCATACTTGGTGATTCTTAGCATCCACTGGCGCATCGGCTTTCTGATTACCGAATGTCCGCCGCGTTCGCTCAGGCCGCCTATAACTTCCTCATTGGCTAAAACCGTTCCAAGCTCAGGGCAAAAGTTGACCGGCACCTCTGCCTCATACGCCAAACGATTGTCATCTATGAATTTTTGTTTGTCCTGTTCACTTAATCCTTCCGGAATGTGCAGCTCTTCGATCGGCCTGGCCTTTTGCTCAGTCTCGTCAAAGTAGCTATTGAATAATTTCAAGAATATCCACTGTGTCCACTTGTAATAATTCGGGTCGGTAGTGTTAACCTCCCTGTCCCAGTCATAGCTGAATCCGAGGGACTTGATTTGTTTGCGGATATTGTCAACGTTCTTTTGTGTCGTTTCTTTAGGGGCGGTTCCGGTTTGTACGGCATATTGTTCAGCCGGCAGGCCGAACGCGTCCCAGCCCATAGGATGCAGGACATTGAAGCCCTTCATTCGTTTATACCGGGCGACTATATCGCTTGCGGTATAACCTTCCGGATGGCCGACGTGCAGACCCTGGCCGCTGGGGTAGGGAAACATATCAAGCACATAATATTTGTCTCTGGAGTCATCACAGTCGTGCGCTTTGAATGTTTTGTGCTCTGCCCAGAAGCGCTGCCGCTTCTTTTCAATTTCGCCGAATTTATAAAGTCCCTTCTTAGAACACATCTGTCTTTACTGCTCCTTATCAATGCAAAAAACAATCTTTTGTTACACAATAGAATAAATATCAGTGAAAATCCACTAAGAAACTATCTCAAAACACAATTTGTCATTCTGAGCGTAAAAAGCCTTTAGCCCTGAGCACAGCCGAAGCCGAATAATCTCTTATTTA
This sequence comes from uncultured Pirellulales bacterium, assembly GCA_964559025.1. GTDB lineage: Bacteria > Planctomycetota > Phycisphaerae > Sedimentisphaerales > Anaerobacaceae > NIOZ-UU13. The sequence goes on from CAZLIO010000119.1 coordinate 4,513, forward strand.
TGCCGGCCAGACCGTTCGCTGCGCTCAGAGCCTGCCCTGAGCTTGTCGAAGGGGTGACAGTTTTGAGATAGTTTATAAAATCCATCGTCTATCGGCAGCGTTAAACTTTGTGATTTTTATTTTGATATTATTAACAAACAGGGTTTTTGGTTTGCTATGCACGTAGTACTTTTTGCTAACGAAAAGTACTATGAGCATCTTCGGTTTCAATCAGATATTTCGGATAAATACCAATCGTATAAAAGTAAATATGCTCGATGTCTGCGGTTTAATGAGATGACTGCTTATCCGTGTGGAGCCGAGGATTTAACGCTCCCACATTCCATCCGGTCGCACCTGAAGTACGCCGGTATCACTGTAAAAATTGAGTGTCGCGTTGGCATAATTTACCAATGCCTGAGTAGCTTCATTCTGAGCCTCAAATAAGTCACCCTGTGCAGCCAGAACCCGGCGACTACTAGCGCGTGCATACTGCATCAGCAGATTGGTCTTTCTAAAGCGCTCCTGAGCCACCTTAAGGGCCTCCGATTGAATCCTGTATCGCTCCGCTGCCTCTGCAAGATCACGGTAATCTTGTCGGACTTCCAGCCTAATCGTATCGGCAGCCAGCTCATATTCTCGCTGTCGCTGATTCAGCGTGATGAGAGCTTTTCTATAGACATTTTGTTCAGCCACACGATCCACCGGTAGATTGAGATCGAAGTTCAGACTATAGTCCCTGGCAGCTTGCAAGGTCTGCCGGTTACCCTGCTGTTGCGAGGCAACATTGGACGTGCCGATAATGCTTAAGTCAGCGCGAAGGGCATCTGCAGCCACGAAGACCTTACGCTGCGCATCAATAACACCCTCGGCGCTATTAATAAGGTCAAGCCGCCGAAGCAAAGCGGTTTCGACAACCTCAGCCTCAGCAAAATCAGGCTCAAGTCTCTCCACAGCCCTTAAAGCTTCAAGCTCACTGACGTCTAATTGAAATTCTACCGTGGTTGGCACACTAAGTGTTATCTTGAATAAATCCAACAGCGACTCATATTCTTTCCGAGCTTGAACATGTATATCTTTGGCTTTCAACATTTCCTGCCGCACTCTGTCAAGCTCTAATGTGGGCAAACGGCCGGCATTGGTTAATTTTTCAACGCGACCATATAACAAGGCAAGAGTATTGTAGTTAGATTCTGCGTTTCTGGTCAGGTCATACAGTTCCAGTACCTCGTAGTATTGTGCAATAACAGAAACCACAAACGTCTGACGGAACCGATTGAACGTGCGCACCTGATATAACGTGTCCCGCTCAGCCTGTGTGAGGTTCTCTAATACTACTTTCGGATTGCTGCCGCGAAGCAGAGGCTGGTATATCGTTGCTGTCAGAATAGAGGCCAGGCCCCCCTTCATATTACCGGTAAGCACATTAAGCCAGGCGGATGATACCTTAGCACTTATCAGAGTACCTGTTGTTAATAGCCTGTTAAAACCCGAATTGGTCTCAAGCCCCCAGACCTCTTCATTCCGGTCGGCGTCGTATCCACCGCTCATCCCGGCAAAAAACTGTCTTTCAAACTCGTGGCGGGCCAACCTCAAATCCAACGCCATCGTGTATAAAGTTTCCTTCTGCAATTGATATTCACGATTGTGGGCGGTCGCAATTGCAACCGCCCGTGGAAGGCTCAGCACGCCGCTGGCAGGTATGGTTTTCTCAATTTGAATGTCGTTGGGCGATGGAGCGGTGTCGCTAATCTTATAGTTAGCTTTTGTGCCGAAATCTTGCCGCCATTTTTGGTCGATGATGTTATAGACCTGTTCGTCAGCTTCCTTTTTATAGTTATGCTGAGTGCACCCGGCCAAACTACACAAACAGACCAGGCCGCATATAATCAGATAACTCAGTTGTTTTGTAAAGCAATTGCAAATCATAATATTGACCTGCGGCTTTGAAGTCTTATCTACAATTTGCGTATCCCAACCATCTCACCTGGGACCAGCTCTAAGCCCTCAGGGACATCTATCACTACGGGTCGTCCCCATTGAGGGATGTTAGGATTTCGCCATAGTCGTTCCGGCATTAGTTCCATTGTCGGCCCGACGTGTGTTATCTGGGACGTCGCTATCTGTGGCGGTTCCCTGTCCTTGATGAGTTCAACGAGCATCTTTTCTTCCACTTGACCCAATTGCCTGTCGCCGACGTATGCAATGATTTCACTCGGTCTGGCCTCAGCTATGGTAAGGATAGGCTCGCCGGCGGCGACGACTTCGCCAGGCCTTCGCAGAATTTTCTCACCGGGTCTGCGTAGGCGAGCCTCATTTGCCCGCTGCTGGAGTGGGATCACCACGCCGTCGATTGGAGCCTTCAGCTCTAATGCCTCACGGGACTTCAGCGCCTCAAGCTGCGCCAACAATCCGTCCATAAGGCGCTCCTGAACGCCTATCTTTTTGCGTATAACCTCCAGAGCATCATCTACAGAAGGGTGAAATGGATGGCTTCGCGCATATTCATCCCACCGCTGCTGGTTTTGTTCCAAATCACTTTTGGCCTGCTCCAGCAAATGCTCGTTCTCTTCGATCTTTTTTGCCAGAGCGTTGTATTGGACTTGAGTTTTCTCCAGCTCATAGGGCGCGACAGCATCCTGTTCCAGGAGGTCCCGGACAATCTTTGCTTCCATGGCCAAGTCTTCCAAAATTATGCGGTCGGAAGCAATTTGTGACCTCAGGCTAAGTATCTGAACTCTGGCATTTTCCACGTCAATGGAAAATCTTCTCCTGTCGTTGAGCCGAGTGGTTTCTCGGTCGGCTTTGTCAGCGAGCAGGTCGTCCTGCGTTGGGACTAACTGGGCTGCCAGGTGTTCTATTTCCGCTAAAATAGGGTCCAATCGTGCCTGCAATTCGACCCGTGGCTGCTCATTATCGAGCACAGTATTGACTACGGCTACTGTTTGCCCCTTTTTCACATTTTCGAACAGCTGGACGTGGACAGTTTTAAGCCGGGCCGGGCAGTTGACAGCAATCTGACGCACCTGGCCACGAGCTATGCCGACAACTTCAAAACGTTGCGAGCGACGGGTGAAAAGCCCAACTACGCATGCGACGACGCTTAGCCACACCAGGATAGGCAGGATGTGCCGACGTAAACGAGAAAGATAACTTATGGGGCTTATCATTTTCATACGCGGCTTAGATCTCCAGCAAACGTTCCTGCATTGTCAGACTGATATTTTCGAGGCCTTCGACTTGTTGCAGCTCGGACAACATCTGTTGGTTTTTTGCGGCATTTCTTATCATCAACTGATAGGCGTATTCAACGTCGGCAGTGTCAAAGCCGCTGGATTGCGCCGAGATGAGTGTGATACTGCCGCAGAAACGTCTAAGGATAGTGGAGATTGGACTATCGGGCCCAATATGGCCCCTGAAACTAAACCGCAAAAAGCCGTTGTGCGGCTGATGAGTACCGAAGCCGGTCAGATGCAAATATATTGCTATTAAACTTAGAATAACGGTCCCGACAATGGCGACTGCGTAGCGCTGCGAGCCTGCTGCCATGCCCACGACCAGTGAGCAAAAAATAAAGGCTATGTCCCTGGTATCTTTGATGATGTTGCGAAAACGTATAATTGCTAAAGCACCCATCAGCCCAACAGCGGTGATGATACTGGTACCGATGACAGCCATAACCATTGCCACGACGACGGTGATTAAAACCAGTGATTGGACAAAGGATTTTGAATAAGACATACCGCTATGAGTGAAGTAATAAACCCAGGCCAGGACCTGTCCGAGAACAAAGGCAAGCAGCAGTGACAGCAGAACCGCCTCGGGTGTAAAAGACCCCCCTGCCGAAGGTGTATCTTCCAATATTTGCCAAATTCTATCCATAATTATTACACCACTAACTGGGGTGCACAAAATTTTAACAAACAGGATTCTTTAATTGATGAAGCATACTTTGAAATTGATTGCTGCTGTAAGTTGAAACACTTGACCATCCGGCTCAGCCAAACCGGGTAATGACC
>CAZLIO010000120.1:0-8503 GCA_964559025.1 uncultured Pirellulales bacterium
TTCAAGGCAGTTTTCATACCTTACATCGATTTTCTTTTTAGCTTCATCCCAAACATAAACCTCTGCCGGACAAATGTATGTGCATATTCGATTGAAACACTCTTTACACAAATGTTCATCGAGGCTGATATGTGATGTCTTAAGAGGCTTTCTGCGAACAGTAAAAAGCTTGTCATCCAGACTAAGCTGATTGTTTTCTTCTGCTGTTACCATATCAGATTCCACCCTTCAACACCGCTGCGAACGTTTTTGCCGCCCTAACAACACTCATCCGGCTGCGTATCATACGAATAATATCACGCTTAACGGTGCTCTTGGGGACATCACCCACCTCGAAAAACTTCGTTATTACATCTTTCATAAGATGTGGATAGTCGTTGAGCAGCTCTTTGTGCGTGCGCAGGGTATCTATGAAATCCCTGCTGCTTTTCATATTCTCAAGGACAAAAGAATGCTTCAGACGTTGTTCGTATGACCGAAGTTCCTTGGCGTCGTAACTCTTCTGGCCTCTGTTTTCCAATATTGTCTCAGCAGCCATTATCCCTGAAGCCATAGCCATATTTACACCTTCGTGACATATACTGTTATTGACAAGTCCTGCAGCATCTCCAATCAACAAAAGGCCATTGGTATAAAATCTCGGCAGATTCTTATAGCCGTCCATCGGAATCATGTGTGCAGAATATTCCAACGTTTTGCCGCCCTTTACTAAAGGCCGGATGCAGGGATGGTTCTTGAATCTTTCCAGCAGTTCGTTCAGTGAAACAGGATTTTCTCGCCCATACATCTCACTGATAACAACGCCAACACCTACGTTTAATGAATCCATGTTGGTATAAATAAACCCATCACCTAACATGCCGGGTGTTGCGTCGGCAAAATACTCATAGGCAGCCCCTTCTCTTGCGGTTAAGCCAAATCTTTCATTGATTACGTCTTTTCCCAGCTCTATCACTTCCTTAACAGAAATACATCGAGCACGCATCGACAACCTGTTACGAAGTCCGGCCTTTTCTGAGAGCATGGAATTGGCACCCTCAGCACAGACAACAACATCAGCTAATAAGACATTGTCATCATCATCGGCAGTACCGGCAGTTACGCCGACAACTCTTTTGCCGTCCCATACGAAATCCGTTGCCGCTGTGCCGCAGATAATCGTAGCTCCCTGTTCTTCCGCCTTTTTAGCAAACCATTTATCAAATACAGAACGCCTGACGATATATGAATGATTGTAAGGCGCCTTTTTATGTTCTTCTGAGTCTATATTCAAAGAAACTTCCGAGTAGTTTATCAGCAATGAATAGTGCTTTTTAGCTACAAATCTTTCGACTGGTGCTTCGGTGTAAAATTGCGGAATCAGTTTGTTCATCTGGTCGGCGAAAAATATCCCGCCAAACATATTTTTGGCACCTGGATATTGTCCTCTTTCGAGAATGACAACATCCACGCCGGCTTTGGCAAGAACATACCCACAGGCAATTCCCGCCGGCCCTGCTCCTACAATAACCACTTCACATTTATGCATTGCTATCTTCCATCTGTTTGATACGAGAGCCTCTGCCTCCGAACACCTCTTTTATATCTGTGACTTTCTCTTTAACTTCGTGGACACCACGGGCAACACCGTATACGACATTGTACAAAAAGCTTTTCTTGTCTTTGGCTGCCTTTACGCCTTTAGCCTCATGCGTCTCGTTGAGCTGCCCGCTTTTGCTGTAAGAGCTGAAAAACTCCTCGAAGTAATCACAGTTCAAACAATCCCCCTTACAGTGGATCACTTCTTTACCAAATTCGCGTACCACCACGAAGCAGTAATTGATCCGACTTCCATATAGCAGGCAGCCTTTACACTCCTTGTCACAATTAGTCTTTTGCGGATATTCCCAACAGTGGCACAATGATTCAGATGTGACGCCGCTCTCTTCCTTTTGGAAAGCTTCATAAAAAGATATTGCCTCGGATACCGGAATCCTGCAATGGCCCCCTACGGTTTTCATTGTTCTAATTTTGCCTTGGTTTACCCAATTGATGATAGTGAAACGTGAAACACCGCAAAGTTTTGCAAGCTCGGTCGTCGTCAGACAATCTTTCCGCAAATTGATTTTGTTTTTAGTTATGGTTTCTTTTAACATGGCAGAAATAATCCTCTCACTACAAAAAGTGCTACGCTACTGGTTACTTAACTGCTCAGAACAAGCTCGCTTTCCTGCTCGCTATCCGACACGACCGGCTCTTTATTTTCGATCCGTACCTTTTTTATTTCTTCAGTTAAGGCTGGAACTGCTTCAAGGACATCACCCACAATGCTGTAATCAGCTACATTGAAGATCGGTGCCTTCGGGTCTTTATTGATAGCTACAATGATCTCTGAAGACTGCATCCCGACAAGGTGCTGAATAGCACCGCTGACACCGCAGGCAATATACAGTTTTGGGCGCACGGTCTTGCCCGTTTGCCCTACCTGGTGAGCGTAAGAGATCCATCCTGCATCTACGGCCCCGCGTGAAGCACCAACGCCACCACCAAGTGCTTGAGCCAGGTCTTCGATAATTTCAAAATTCCCGGCATCTCCAAGGCCCAATCCTCCTGCGACTATTATTTCTGCTTCTGCGATGCCGGCTGTTTTTGCAGACTCTTTCACTACTGCAAGCAGCTGGGCTCTCTGAGTTAGACTATGGTCTTTATAGTCATATCTGACGATTCTCCCGATACGCAGCTCATCTCGCTGCGGGCGATTGAAAACTTTCGGACGAACACTCGCCATTTGAGGGCGGTGGTTTGGACAGATGATAGTAGCCATCAGGTTGCCGCCAAAGGCCGGTCTGGTTTGCAGTAAATTCCCGGTTGCCGGGTCTATCTCGAGGCCTGTACAGTCCGCGGTCAATCCGGTCTCCAGCCTGCTGGCTACTCTCGGAGCTAATGAACGCCCAATCGCCGTCGCGCCAAGCAAAACAATGTTGGGTTTATGTTCCTTAATCAGTCCGGTTATCACCTGCGTATAAGTATCTTCGATGAACACCTCTAACTGGTAGGACTCGGCCAGATAGACTTTATCAGCACCAAAGCAGATTAACTGACGGGCGAGTCTGCCTAATTGGTTCCCTAACAACATTACACAAAGAGGTTCGCCGAGTTTGTCAGCTAAATTCCTCCCCTTGCCAAGAAGTTCAAGGGTAACATTGGCTATCCTGCCTTCTTTCTGCTCAGCAAATACCCAAACTCCTCGATATCTGCTTTTGTCAACGGTTTGCACATTGTCGCGTATCAGTTCGATAGCAGTAAATTTTTTGCAGGCATCTACACAAGCTCCGCAAAAATTACATTTAGCTATATCAATCCGGGCCAACTTTTTTGTAACGGTAATGGCACCCAAAGGACAAGCAGCAACACAAAGTTTGCATCCGGTGCATTTTTCAGCAATCACACGTATACTCATATTGCACTCCTTTACAACACTTCTGCCTGACGTAGTTTGGTTATCAAATCCGTTACCTGCTCCTGAGTCGAACCTTCCAGAACCTGACCTTGTCTGTTATGCTGAGGGGTGGTCATTTTGATAACTCTTGTGGGAGAGCCTTTCAATCCGATTTTGTTTTCGTCCGCACTGATATCCTGAGCAGACCAGACTTCAATCTCGGATCTTGCGGCATTTATTTTCCATTTCAATGATGGAAAACGCGGCTCGTTAATCCCTTTGCAGACTGTAATCAGCCCCGGAAGTGAAAGCTTTACTTTTTCCGTACCCTCCTCGGTCAAACGCACTGTGACCATATATTCTTCGGTTACTTCATGTATTTTTATTACACAACTAATGTGCGGAATATCCAGCCTTTCCGCCAGCGATGGCCCGACATGTGCCGTATCACCATCGACGGCTTGTCTGCCGCAAATAACTAAATCGAAGTGGCCTATTTTTTTCACCGCCCTGGCCAATGTATAAGAAGTAGCAAGTGTATCGGCACCTGCAAAACCGATGTCGCTAAGCAAAACAGCATTATCCGCTCCTAAGCTCAAAGCCTGCCGTAAAGTATCAACTACCTGAGGCGGCCCCATAGATAAAACTGTCACCATACCGCCGTAATGCTCCTTAAGACGCAGAGCCTCTTCGACAGCATATAAATCAAAAGGATTGATAACACTATCCACGCCTTCGCGAATAAGTGTATTTGTTTCCTTGTTAATATTCACCTCAAGGGTATCGGGAACCTGTTTGACACAGACTATTATATTCATCTTTATCCTGACAGCTCAGCCTGCCACCATTTTTGCCATTGCTCAATTAAACGCTCAGGCGACCCGGCAACGCCGGGTTTGATGAGACCGGCCGTTGGCCGGCGACTCGCTGACATCTTCTTGCCGGTAACAGCTTGTAAGGCATCAAGAGTAGCTTTGTTAATTGATTCAGCAGGGTCGTTCAGACATTGAATAAGAGCGGAAATCACTTGTTGGCAATGATGATTACCAGCCTTGGCGATTTGCCCACCTACCCAGCCGATGCAAGTGATGGCTCTTCGGCGAACGCTTATGTCATCGTCGGAAAGCATACGTGTAAGTGCCGGAATACTCTCACGACCGGCTAAACGATATAGCCCCCATACTGCAGCCAGACGGACAGAAGCTGCCTCATCAGCCAAAGCACATTCAACAGCACTTAGTCCTTCTTTCATTTCAAGTGTTGTCAATGCCTTGATGCATTCCCTTCGTACTATCGCCGACGGTTCATCGGCCATATGGGCGACAAGAATCCGGGCCGACAATTCGTTGTCGATACCGCCTATCGCTCTGGCGGCATCTATACGAACAGATATATCTACACTGGCAAGACCAGAAAGGGCTGATGTGAAGAGTATCTTATCGGCTCCGTTTTTGAAATCAGCCGCCTGCACCTTCTCGGCCATCACTTCTAACGGTTCTGTTACCTCAACTTTAGGTATCGGCTCAGGCTTTATTTCTTCAGCATCTATCTCGGCCTCAGACTCAAGAATCGGCTCCGGTTCCGGTTCTTCAACATTTTCAACATCTGCATCTATAGGCTCTTCAATACCTGCATTTATCTGTCCATTAGGTTTGGCAGCATCGGTTTCAATTGAAGATTCACTCTTTACCTCCATTGGTACTACCGCGATTTCTGTCTGGTCTTCATTGGACGACTCTGATTCTGTCTGGCCTGGGGCAACATCAATGTCTGGCTCTTCTTCGCGTGTTTTCCCTGACCCAAGGCCAAAAGCAGCGATATCAGATTTCAATGAGGTTATCTGTGCCTCCATCGAATCGACTCGCAATCTTTCGTCGCCAGCCTCTTTACGTGCATCCGCCAACTTAAAGACCAGGGATTCATTCTCTGCCTTCAGGTCTCGAAGTTGCTTGTTAAGCTGAGTTTGTACATACTCAGCCTGGCTCTGCGTGTCGGCCAGTTCTTGCCGGGCTTTGGCAAGTTCGGTTTCAAGTGCAGCTACCTGCTCGGTCAGGGTATTTTCTCGAGTTGCTATTTCCCCCGTATCTTTTCGCACTGTCTCCAGCTCAGAGAGCAACGATTCTTTTTCTGCTTGCATATCTTTGAGTTTCAATTCAAACTGAGACTGAGTCTTTTTCGCCTCATCCCGCATTTTCTCCAATTCACGTTGAGTTGCTGCAAGACCAGATTCCAGCTTAGCTTTAGAGCCAGTCGGCGTTCGCTTTCCCACCTTTGTATTGTCAGCTTCATTTTGCATCTGCTCCAACTGCTGCTGAGCAGCATCAAGCTCGGACTTTAGTGCAGTCGCTCGTGCCCTCACCGTACCTTCACGAGACCTCGTCTCACTCAGCTCGCTCCGCATTTGATCCAGTTCAGACATTAACGATCGATTCTCTGTTCTCAGCTCCTTGAATTGTGATTCAAGCTTGGATTGTGTTTTTTCCGCTTTAGTCAGCTTTCGTCGGGCTGCGGCAAGATCAGATTTAAGTGTAGAAGTTTTGGTATTGTCAGGTTTCTTTTCAGATGCATGTTTGACCTTTTCGCCAGCTAAGCCAAGCATCTCTTTTCCCGCTGATACACCGCCGCTTGCAAAGCCGGCGATTCTGCTGCCAATAGTCGCCACCTTGCGTGCAAAGGCACCTGCACGTTCGGATGCAGTCCCAACAAACTCTAAAAACTTTTCTTCGTTCTCCATTGCCTTTCATACCTTACAGGTTCCGCGTCCCTTAAGCAGTAGCTGCCCTTGGTTCACTGGCTTTTGTATAACCATTTTTGAAAGCCTCTTTCGTCTCAGAGGCTATTTCACGGGTCCTTGCATACAACTTATCTAAGGCGTCTGGACACTTCTTGTGAACAACTTCTACGCTTACAGCGCCGATGAATACGCCACCTATCAGAATTCCTAAACTCTTAAGCATGACATTTCCTTTCTTTTTCAACACACAATTGTTTCGCTTTATTTCTCTTTTGCTTTCTTATCGTCCGATTTAGACAAGCGTATTGATTTTACAAAACGCTTTACGCCATCTTCAGCTTTTTCCACCAGTTCAGGCTTACTTGAACGAAGATACTGCATACCAGCCGCACCCAGAATTATGCCTAAAATTGCCAATCCAACTGCTGCCATTTTTGTGCCCCTTTCCTCTATTATTAATTGTTGTTATAAAAAAAACCCAGCCAGCTATCCATTCGGATAACCAGCTGGGTTAAATTCTTTTTACCCGCTTTTGCTCTCCCCCCAAGGAGCCCTAAAAACTCCAGCAGTCCTTGCTGGTATTCTATCCACGCCCGATATATGAGGCTAAGCCCAATTGTGCTATAAGATGCAGAATTGGATCATTATCATATATCAATGGACAGCGCAGCGATAATCACTGAGCCACTACTTTTTCAAAAGCTTTTTATTCCCTTTGTTCGTGTCTTCAAGAGCAAACATTGCTGCTCTTTCGGTCACACTAAAGAACCTCCTTGTCTAATTACATCGTCCTAATTTTTGCCTTTTGACTCACTCGACTTTTGTGAAATTATTTACCCTGCTTTTTCCTCTATGGCCCGCTGCTGTTGCGTCTTCAACCGGCGTGAAAGTATTTTTATAAACATGAGAAAGCTTTGATACCAACATTACTCCAAACTCCGTCCCCGTCGGTTGCAGTAAAAACCCACATCGTTTTTCGCACGGGCTTTCACCCAAATGCATTCACACCACAAAGCAGGCTGCAGAAACAAAGTTTATTTAGGTTACAACTTTGTTCTTGGAACCCTAATTACTCATCGCAAGGCCTTAAAGCACATATTTCGTGGTACTTGTTGTTGCAACCTTACCAACATGTCGCAATCAACATTTTGCACACTTTATGTACACCAACAAAACGTGTCAAATAATTTTTTATGAATTTCAACAAAAAAAACGTTCAACTCAAAGAAAGGGAGGAGTCGAAAAAGACTCGGTTGGTGTCTTAGGCCTGCATATAACTACACTTACAAACCATTGGAAACATTTTATTATCTCACAAATATTTAGATAAACATCTTGTCACTTCCTCGTGTTTTACCTACCATTTCCTCCATTCCTGCTTGTTTTGGTTAACCTAACAGGAAAGACAAGACGGAATTTGTGTGTCAATTTAAAGTAAAAGATATTTTTAATGGCTGCAAGAAACGTGATCAATAATGGAATCGGGCCGCGGAAAGAGTATCTAACAACAACCGAACTTGCGAAGTTTTGCGGCGTCTCGCGTTTTACCATTCTTAGCTGGATCGATAAAGGCAAGATTAGTACGATCAGGACCGTAGGAGGCAAGCATAGAATCCCCGTCTCCGAAGCTATATCATTTCTGGAAACTCTGCAGAATAAAGCTTCTCCCAAGGAAAAGAAAGTCACAACATCCGGAGCATTAGGACATTGCTGGGAATATCAACCGCAAAACTGTGATCTTGAAAAGCTTGGCAGATACGTGGCAAGCTATGAACCCGCTTTTCTTACAGTTTTCCCGTGTACAACTGAGCGGCAGGACAAAATTTTCAAACTCCTGAACAACGCTCAAGCTCATACCTGTAGCGAAGATTCATATATCACAAAAGTTGACCTGGCCCATCTTGAGCAATGCGTCCAAAAGCTTATGGAATTAACCCAGGAAATCTGCAAAAAGAAAATCGATTCATTCGCTTAACTTCTCCTGCAGCCGTTCGGTCCGAGTGACAAGGGTTTACGTACAATCATCAGATCACGATAAACCATCGCAAATGTGGGCTCTGAGCCGCAAACAACCCGTAATGGCTATCTCGTCTTGCGATAAGAAAATGTGGCGAAACGAAGGGAAAGTTGAAAGGTAGATCCCAGTTGGCTATCGATAATCGGTCAACAAATATTTTTCGTCCTTTTTCTCGAAATATAGCACAAGTTTCTCTTTCGGGATTTTCCACATCTCTTTACCTGATGAACTACTGGGGACTTTCTCAACAGATCCTTTCTTCCCAGACGCCTTCAAAAGGACATATCTTCCATCTGCTGTCTTGAAGCCCCGAAGGCGCCAGTAGTTTCTTTTG
>CAZLIO010000121.1:0-763 GCA_964559025.1 uncultured Pirellulales bacterium
ATAGACTCAGTAAAACAATGAGTTCTTTGGCTTTTCAATTCGCGCACTCTAATATCAATTTCGACCTTGCCTTTATGTGTCGGGTTTTGGATGAGCGAATTTATGCGAACGGTATTGTCTTCAAGCTGCGGAACTATTTGGACATTAGAAATATAAGGCGCACCGGTAAGAATCAGCTCAACCGAATCGTATATACCCGGGATATACAGATATTTTTCAAAATCCCAGCCGGTCGGCATATCTTGCGGCAAACACTCGCGGTCGGCACCAACCCTTACAATTAATTCATTTTGCTTACCTGAGCCTTTAAGAAATTTCTTTACATCCAGCAGAGCGGGAGTAAAGCAAGGTAGATGCTCGCCCACCAGTTTACCGTTGAGAAACACTTTCGTACCGTACTTTGCCTTGTGAATCTTCAAAATCGCAACGGCTGGAATCTGCCCTTCGACGGTGAATGTGCGCCGATACCAGAATGCCTGGCGCTTCTCGTTCTTTTTCCCAACTTCGTCGAAAGCAGGCTTTGCCATATCGACAAGTCCCGGCACAGGAACCCTATGCTCAAAACTTTCAGGAACCGAATCCATACTCCCTTCAGCGATTTCCCATCTCCCGTCCAGGCTGATTATCCGCCTTGAGTGTGAGTTACCTGCGCAGAACACGATATGAGAACCAAAAAGCAAAATCAAAGCGATTAACGATAATGTTATGCTTATTCTGTGCGATAGTTTTTTACTTTTCATATCATTTTCCTTCCTCTACATCT
>CAZLIO010000121.1:773-8489 GCA_964559025.1 uncultured Pirellulales bacterium
TTTCTACCTAATGCCTTAAACATCGCCAATAGGTTTTCAACCGGCGTATTGCACTGGATATTGTGGATAGCGCTGAATACAAAACCTCTCTTTGCGCTGAATATCTGCACCCGCTCGGTAACTTGCCGTCGTACCTGCTGGGGCTTACCAAAAGGCAAGGTTTGTTGCGTATCCACACCGCCGCCCCATAAAACTATCCTGCCTCCGTATTTATCAACTAAATATTGTGGGGCCATACCCTTAGCTGAGGTTTGAATGGGATTTAGAATATCAAAGCCCGCCTCGATGAATCCCTCAATCAACGGCTCACAGCCTCCACAGCAGTGTTTCATCGTCTTCCATTCGGTGTGGGCATGAATCCAGTCGTTAATCTTCCTGCTGAATGGCAGATAAAGCTCCCTGTAGGTATCCAAGCCACAGAATAGCGTATTCTGTGCTGCCAGGTCTGCTCCATCCACAAACACGATGTGCACTTTGTTGCCGATGGCCTGGTAGATCCGCTCCAGATTTTTAATTGCAATTTCAACCTGACCTGCAAAGACTTCTTTAATATATTCTCTTCGCGTAACCGTGCTGATATACCATTCTTCAATGTCCCGAATTCCTTTTGGGTCCTTCAAACCAGCCGCTGGCACCAGCGCTATATCCCCAAAGGCCATTCCCGGAAACCCTGCTGCAATCGCCAGGTCGGTATTGTTGTAAAGCTCTTTTGCCCGCTGCTCATAAATCTTCAAATCTTCATCGCTGATGGGCACAAACTCCTCAAGATTATCCGCCGGGTTGAGCCTGGCATCGTCAATCGGCCCCTGGCGAATAATGTCATCAAAATAGAACCCGCCTTTGGGCATCCGAGCTGAAGCCGGCACAGTTTTATCCCCTTGCGGATACTGGAGAATATCGCCGTTAGGTTCCGGCTCTATATTGAACCCGCCCGGCACCAGCACATCAGTGCCATCGAACGTTCTCCATGGCTTCCAGTCCGTATTCGCAAAGCCAAAGTGACATTTTGGCCCCAGCAGGTTCACCGTGTCAATCCCCAACATATCCCGCAGATCAGCCGCAACTTCCCCAAGCATCTGATACGGGTCAACAACCTTCACCGGCTCACCCAGCTTATCCAGACCGAGTGCCTGGCGCAGATTCGCGACTACACTAACCTGAGCCCCACTGGTTACTGTTCCGCCTAAATCCACAGGAACACGGTCAACAGGTTCATAATTTAGCGCCTTGAGCACACGTTCTCTACCGGTCATGACTGCTTTGTTATCAGAATTATTGTCCATAAAAATCTCCCATATCAGTTACCAAGTTTCTGCAAAATTCATTACTATCAACCGACAATTTCTTGCCGACCTGCCGAGACGTGGCTCTGGCACGGCTGGTATTCTATCACTTTATCAGCACTATTACAAAACATTAGGCACATAATGACATTAACAATTGAAATCCCAGGGTTCTATGAAAAAAGATTGACACCCGGCACTAAGCAGGGTAGATACCATATAGGTGCCGGGTATCAACGAAAGGACAAACTCTATGTGGCTGTTAATCCTTCTTCTTCTCTCTGTCGTTTTCATCATTATTGCAACCACCAGGCTTAAACTGCACCCATTTCTTGCACTGCTAATCGCCGCTTTTGGATATGGAATCTTGTGCGGAAAAATGTCGCTCGAGCAGGTAGTCGAATCCGTAAACGCGGGCTTCGGCGGCACTATCGGCTATATCGGAATCGTAATATTAGCCGGGGCGGTCATTGGCACGTTTCTGGAAAAATCCGGCGGCGCATATAAACTGGCCGAGAGCACGCTCAAATTAGTAGGCAGCAAGAATGTACCCCTGGCTATGGGAATAATCGGATATATTGTGAGCATCCCGGTGTTTTGCGACTCGGCCTTTGTCATCCTTTGCCCGCTGGCCAAGGCGCTGTCCCGCAAAGTAAAGATGTCCCTGGCGGCAAGTGCAGTGACGCTGAGTCTTGGTCTTTACGCCACCCACACAATGGTCCCGCCAACCCCCGGCCCTGTCGCCGCGGCGGGCCTGCTGGAGGCCGACCTGGGCCTAGTAATTCTATGGGGAGCGCTGGTAAGCATTATCGCCCTTGCAGCCGGCTGGCTGTTTGCTGTAAAATTTGCAGCTAAAGTTTACATCAGCCCCGACTCGGAATCACCGGAACAGGATTCTCAAGAGCTCACTGACCAGGCTCCTTCGGCCCTCAAGTCGGTTGTTCCCATCTTTCTGCCTATAGTTTTGATTGTGGCCAGGTCAATCGGTGAGTTCCCTACTCATCCATTCGGTCAAGAGAAAATATATGCGCTAATTAGCTTTGCCGGGCAGCCGGTGGTGGCGCTTCTGGTGGGTGTTTTCTTTGCTTTCTTGTTGCCGAAAAAACTTACCACAGAGATGCTCTCAGCTTCCGGCTGGGTCGGCCAGGCGGTTGTCGCTGCGGCAACTATCATTATCATTACCGGCTGCGGCGGCGCCTTCGGCAAGGTGCTGCAGAATTCCGGAATCTCCGAAGCCGTGGGCGAATACCTCGGAAAAGATGCGAACCTTAGTATTTGGCTGCCTTTCATCATCGCCGCGGCGCTCAAAACGGCACAGGGCTCATCGACCGTGGCTATCATCACTACAGCCGGCATCGTGGCGCCGCTTCTCGGAATACTCGGTCTCGAAACGCCGACAGCAAGAGCGCTGGTAGTGGTAGCCATCGGTGCCGGCTCTATGGTAGTCAGTCATGCAAATGACAGTTATTTCTGGGTGGTTACATGCCTATCCAAAATGAGCGTCAAGCAGGGCTATAAACTGCAAACACTCGGCACACTCGTCGAAGGCGGTGCCGCAGCCGTTACGCTATGGATTATCAGCTTGATTGTTCTCTAAAGAACGAATTCCAGTAAATTGAACTTCATCATCGACTGTTTCGAGTTTACATTATTGTTGAAGTTCAGTGTGGCACCCTCAAACTTGTTTGGGGGTGGTCTCAATCGTCCTGAAGGAATTGAGTTTTATGAAAATTGTCATCGCAATGGACTCGTTCAAGGGGACTCTTAAGGCTTACGAGGCCTGTGAAATCATTGCAAAGGCCATTTCCGAATCCGTACATGATGTTCAGCTTGTAATAAAACCAATGGCCGACGGCGGTGAGGGCACCGCACAAGCAATGATTAAAGCCGCCAACGGCCGATGGGTCCCGCAAACGGTAATGGGTCCTTTGCCGGATATGCAGGTCGAAGCGGGATTTGCCTGGTTCGACGATGACAAAACGGCTCTTGTCGAAATGGCCTCGGCCAGCGGGCTCGAGCTGCTTTCCGCAGAGCAGATGAATCCGCTCAACACTACCACCTACGGGACAGGCCAGCTTATAAAGGCTGCACTGAAATACAGTGCACGCAAAATCCTTTTGGCCGTAGGCGGCAGCGCAACCGTAGATGGCGGCATCGGCGCTGCAATGGCACTTGGCTGGAAGTTCCTCGACCACCAGGACAATCCAGTCCCACTCGGCGGCGCGGGCCTTGAGAAAATCACAAAAATAGTCAGACCTGATCCGGCATTGCCGCTTCGCTGCAATGACGGAAACCTTGTTCCGGTTGAAGTCCTATGTGACGTTGACAATCCACTCTGTGGCGAGCACGGCGCAGCTAAAGTTTACGCCCCCCAAAAAGGCGCAACAGACCAAATGGTAGAACAACTGGAAAAAGGTCTTGCGCACCTGGCTGAACTTGTCCATAAACAACTCCAGCGCGATATCGATGTCCCCGGCTCAGGCGCAGCCGGCGGACTGGCCGCGGGTGCCATAGCCTTTATGAACGCAACTGTCATGTCCGGCATAGAAACAGTAATGGCCCGCAGCAACCTCCGCGCCGAGCTCGAATCCGCCGACTGGGTCATTACCGGCGAAGGCTCTTTCGACCGCCAATCGCTCTATGGAAAAGTCGTATCCGGAATCTTAACAATGGCCTCACAGTCACATACCCGCCCGGCGGTGCTCGCAGGCCAGGTCAATATACCGCCAGAGGAGTATCAAAAAATCGGATTGGCCGCGGCTATATCATGCCAGGATGACAATATGTCCCTCGATTACGCACTCAAGAACAGCCGTGAATTACTCTACGCGGCCGCTCAGCGTTTCGCAAAGAAATACCTGTCTAAATAAGCCCGCATCTTGCTTTCTTTTCTTAGGTATCTGTAAAATATGCGGGAATCAAGGGCCTTGACGCATTCGAATATAAACGTAAATATTCGAAAATCAGGAAATTGAAGCAAAAAGCTGTGATTTATTGCGTAACGTTTGGGCTGACTTGTCCGTCTTAACTTATAGGAGATTATAAGTGGACAAACATGAGTGTGACTGTCTCCTGGAGAAAGCCAGGCAAGGTGATTCCGAGGCTCTTGCAATGCTCTGTGAACACTTTTACCCGCAGGTGCTGAAGTATATGTACTATCGAGTAGATGGAGTATCAGCTGAAGACCTGACCGGTGAGGTATTCCTGCGAGTGTTGGGCAATATTGGTAAGCAGAAGGGCTTATTTGTGGCCTGGCTTTACAGAATAGCAGCTAATGTTGTTACCGATTATTCCAGAATGGGCAAGATACGACAAGAAGGTTCAATTGACGAGCGACTCACGCAGTCGGTAGTTAATGGTACAAATCCTGCAGATATTGTTGGTAGTCAAATTGATATTTACAACGCAATTGTAAAACTAACAACCGACCAGCGAGAGTTCGTAACACTAAAATTTATCCAGGGGCTCTCGAATGCAGATATCGCGGAGATTACCGGGCGCTCAGAAGGGGCAATTCGTGGTCTGCAGTTTCGAGCACTATCTGCCCTGAGGCTCATTTTAAATAGCCAGGAGCAAGTCAATGAATAATAATAAAATCGAAGACATTCTGGATCGCTGTATTGCTGAGGTTAGCATGGGCAAGACGGCGGAAGAGGCGCTTCGACAATATCCGGAGGTAGCTGATGATATTCGCCCGATGTTGACCTTGGCATGTGAACTGCGGAAATTGCCCGGACCATCCACCTCGGTCAGTGGTCTTATTCGTACAATGGCTAAATTGTCGGTTCAGCAAACCGGTAAGAAAACTACCGCTCAACGCCGAAAGATAACGCTCCTTAGCCATTCCGTCCTGATTCGAGCTGCCGCTGTTATCTTGATTTTTTTCGTCGCAGGCTGGACAACTGTCACTTCGTCTGCTCAGGCGCTGCCCGGTGACTTCCTCTATCCTATCAAACTGTTCAGCGAGAGAGTGAGATTCTTTCTCGCCATGAAGCAAGAGAACAAGGCGGAATTATGTATCGTATTCTCTGAGGAACGAGTTAAAGAACTTGTAAAGAGACACAGCAAAGGCGGAGGTCTCAATAAGAGACTTTTGGCTGCAATGCTTAACGAAGCCAAAATGGCCCTGGATGCCGGTTCAGAGCTTCCCGAAGTAAGCCGTGATCTATTGAATTCCCGGGTGGCCTTATTGTCTCAATTTCAAAAGCAAACACTTGAGCAGCTCGAAAAACGGGCAAGCCCTGAAGAAAAACAAGACCTAAAGACATATCTGGATATCTGTTGTCTAAGGTGCACCTGGATGGAGCAGAGGATTGACGGTTCCGCACCTGATTCGGCTCAACCGCAAAGTAAACAGAGACAAGGATGCTGGGACACGTGTCCGAGGCAGTAGGATAATATCGTGCATAAGACAGAATGGCAAACAGTCTTATTGCTGCATCTAAATATGAACACTACTTCTACAAAAGTGGTATAAAAAAGTCTTAGGAATATTTTTTCGATATACGGATATGGTTTGAAAATGAAATATCGACTTTTGGAGGAAATTATTAATGAGTGTTAAAACCACGTCAAATCTGCTGATTATCGGAGCTGTTGCAATTGCCCTGCTGGCCGGAACTGTTTTGCTTGCCAGCTATGCGAACATTTTACCTGTCAGGTCCGGTGCCGGCTCACAGGCCAAAACCTGTCCGGCGGCAGGCGGCACTCCGTGTTGTGGAGCTAAGGTCAGTTCCAACGAAAACGCTCAAGTAGCTTTTGTTCAACAGACAGGGGCTGGCTTCGATGCAAAGGCCTGCCCGCTTGGCCGCACCGAACCATGTTGTGCCGGCGATGCTACAAAATGCTGCTGCCCGGCGAAGTGTTGTCCAGACGAGTGCGAAAATTGCTGCTGTCCAGACGAGTGTGATAAATGCTGTTGTCCAAAGCTCTGTCCACCTGGATGCACCAAACCATGCTGTGCGGGAGAAGCTGCACCGGACTGTTGTCCAATGACCAACCCGTCTGCGGCTGCCAACTCTTGTTGTGGCGTCTAAACAAGTACTGCGACTAATAGAGACCTGTTATTGCACACGATAACAGCTTATCCATAAAACAAAACGAAATTATTGCCCCCGATGAGGCAAAAGGTTTATTTCAAACCAAGGCCGGCTAATCGTGGCCGGCCTTTTTTGTGCGCTTACCATACTAAAGAGGATATAATCAAAAAAACCCGAAAAATCAAAATTTCAGCGCCCATTTTGAGCGCAAAAGGCAATCTATAATAATGGAAGCTGATTCAGCGAAAATAATGTCCCGGGCTCTGGAGAAAGAAAAATCAGTGGCTCAAAAGCCGGATACAGCATTGGTCAAGGCAGCTATCAACGGCGACGCAGAGGGCTTTACCGAATTATGCCGGCGCTACTATCCGGCCATGGTTGCAATTGCACATTCGATACTTGGCGACAGGCATTTAGCTGAAGACGCAGCCCAGCAGGCATTTGCAAAGGCTGCCGTCAAGCTGCCGCAGTTAAAGAAAGAGAGTCGATTTGCCGGCTGGCTCGCTGTCATTTGCAGGAACGTCGCAAAAGATATGGCCCGAAGGACTGAAAACCTTCGCACCACTGATGTCCTTTCGACGATAGCAGCCAAATCGAACGACGATGATACTACCGAGACTGTCAGGGAAGCTATAAGCAAACTTTCGGCCTCCGCAAGAGAGCTGATTTTTCTGCGGTACTATGACGGTATGTCTTATGAGCAAATATCTGCGGTGTTAGGCATCTCCGAACAGGCTGTAAGCGGAAGAATGCGAAGGGCAAAGAAAAAGATGGCCGACTATTTACGGCGTAACGGTTTTGGTGAGGTTCGACTATGAATAAGCAAAGAAATCAGAAATGGCTGGATGAGCTAATCTCCCGCGCTATCAACACGGAAAAGCCGCAGTTCGACACCGAGAAATGGAAGCAAAAATACGCTAACGAATTTCAAACGCTCCTTTCACGCGCAGCCAAAGGGGATTCAGCCCGGCAGCCCAGCATATTGAAAGTAATTCTAAAAAGCCCACTCACCAAACTTGCCGCTGCTGCGGTGATAATCTTGGCAATCAGCTTTTTTAGTGCTCACCAAGACTCGTCTGAGCAAGCCGATACTACTACAGTTTCAAAAATCACAAAATCCCCGGTCGAAATGATGACAGCGATATCGCTTGAACGTGCATTTCGGCGAGGAGGAATAGAAGCAGTAGAAAAACAATGCGAGCAGGCTTTTAAGCCAATTGGACCGTGGCCAAGAAGTTTGTCAGTTGAGCAGATACTCGCAGAATTTAATGGTAATAGTAAAAGTTCAGAAAGGACAGGACTATGAAAACAATTAAAAGCAGAAAAAAAATAAAGGTAATATTCGCTGCTTTGGTTCTATTTTTTTTAACCCCATCCCTCTCTGCCTATCCACC
>CAZLIO010000122.1:0-8461 GCA_964559025.1 uncultured Pirellulales bacterium
CAAAAAATGAGCAAAGCACGTCCGTCATGTTTCCTACCTCCTATTAGGACAGAAGACATGAATCTTCCGAGAGAATACGATGCATTCGGGAAATAATGAAACATCGGATTACTACCCTCGAAGCATCAATGGATAGACGACCAACGGGTTCCTTCTTGCCCAACCGCCTGGCAATTGTTCTAACTGTCCGTTTAAGCGAGGAAGGAATACATTTCTTTACGAGCGGCATGAGGCCGGCATGATCAAGAGATCTACGCACAAAAGCATCGCCTTCCAGATGTCTGTAGCAGTATTGCAAAATACTAATGGGCAGCAGCGATTTTGCACGCTCTGTTCGGATTTCATCGTTGATAAACTCTCTGATTTCGGAGCGAGACAGAACCGACAGCCACGAAGATATACCTGATTTGGTAGCAATCGGGATATCTGGCTCCAACTGGGCAATAATCCTCCTAAATAAGGCTTTTTGTGTTCGCAGATGGTCCGGTTGGTGACGAACAGCGTACAGGATCCGCCGACTTAGAAGGGGATTCGACTGTTCCATATAACACAAAAGTCCCTCAGCAAGTCCAGCAAGGATATAGGGAATCCTAAACTCATGGTACAACCGATCTCGCCATGTTTCCAAGGTTTCGCCAACCATTCGCTTCAAATGTTCGGGAAGGAGTTGAGGGAACAACTCATTTGCGCCTAAGCAGGTTCCGTTCGAGTAATCGCAAAGCATGGTAAGATCGACACTCCGTCGGACAGTCAGTTCATCGCTTACAGGCACCCACCCAAATCCCTCGTCGCTACGGATTAGCCCACAGATGTTGCTCTCACACATGCGTTTATATCGTTCAAAACCATCCAAAGCAGCGTCAAGGTGGTCGATCCTTCCTTCCGACGCCATTAGAACCCGATCAAATATGTGTTCGAGCGGGTCATTGGTCAATTCGGTGGAAAACAGTTCATGATCAAGTCCGTAATTGGTCGTCAGCTGTGTTGCCACGTGAGCATCTGTGCCGGGTTCATCCTGTGAATCGCTTTTCCCCCACGTGACGCATTTAGGGCGACAATGATTCTTGAGCAAAAACTTCAATGACGCACGACTGTCATAGCCTCCCGACAAGGCCAAAACCCATTTAGAGTAATCCAGATTTATGTTTTGGAATGTACGTTCAAGCATTTCATTCAATAATGCTTCATGCTCCCTGTCGCTGACCTCTGTTGTAGAGAAGACAACCTCATTTACATGCTCCCGAAGACACCAGGTGTTGCGGTCCAAAGTGAACCGGCTGTCCCCTCGCATGCTTTTGATCCTTCGATCCCATGAGAGGCCTGGTCCCAGCGAACCAGATGATAACACCCAAGGATAAACTGCCTGGTTGGGCTTGAAAGAACGAAGCACAGTTATTATTGCTCGTTGCGAAGTGGAGGCAATGAAAAGGTCATTGGTGTGGACGTACCAAATCGACCGGGATGCGACCGTGTCAGTTACCAATTCAACCCTGTTAGAATCTGCCCGAAAAAGAGCGTAAGTGCCGTCTGGAACATCTGTCTCGGGCTGCCACCAATGTGACTGATCCGCTTCGGCCGCCCCTAATAGTAGGCTGACCCCATGTACCATAATCGAATCGTTGTCACCGATTATTACTGCACTAATACCATCAGGAGTTGTGATGTTACGAACTTTTGGGGCAATATGATCTGGAGTAAGATGACGCGCTAACAAGCTCACTTCTGTTTCTCTCAAATTGAGTGATTGGGTGTATCGAGTACAGATGTAGATTGCTTTGGCCATTTTTTTAGTATCCTGAATGGTATATGTTGGGTTGGCATCCTGCCTACTCGGCCAGTTCCTTCCACCATACCCAGCACGTGTTTTCGGACTCCGGATCATCGCATCCAACATGATCCGGCTGAATGGCAATAGTAAATGTCATGAACACATTCTCCCTCATTCTTAGAGCTATAGATATCTATTAAGAAATCGAGGCCTTCTTCCTTGACTTCAGCCGCGCCAGGAAATCCTCCATAATTGCGTCCTCCGGCCACATCTGACCGGTTTTCCAAATGAGTCTTCCGGATTCCGCATCGCCTTCAAGTTCCCAGTGGCCTGGACACTCGTGTACGACCCAGCTCGCGTAGGTATAGCTGATTTCAGTCGTCACGCACTCATTGTCGCGGTAGAGCCCATCGATCGCGACGCTTTGAGTACCAAGAGCACGCGCCGTTTTAAATCCCAATCGAATAAATCCCAGGTCGATGGCTCCATAGTCCGTGTCGAAATTACCGCTGCCACTTGCGCGGAAGTCATCCGGACGGTTGAACCGCCGAAAGGCAAAAGCACGATTACCTATGACTGTCACACGAGTGTCATGTGGATTATTTGGCAGAAACTCCTGAACCATCAGATAGTTTTTTTGTAACTCGAAAAGGAACCCTGGATTTGGGTGCAAGCCTTTAAGGAGCAAGCGAGCAGACGGCCGCAGACGCTTCAAAATCACCCGGAGGTTAGTGCTCGTTGGTCGCTCCAACGAAAACACACCGCTGTAAAATAGTTGATTAAGCCAGTATTCCGCCTCGCCGAAATCCTTCAGTAACCTTACATTCTGGCTGCTGGCGCCCCCGGCAAGTTTGATCACCAGAGAATAATTGGCACTTCGGCAAAAATTCAGAGCATCTTCCCGCTTCCAGAAAATCCAGGTCTTCGCAGTCGGAATCCCAGCCGCCTCCAGAAGATAACGTTGCGCAACCTTGTCATCATAGTGCCAAGAAGTGTTCCAGTCGGGAAAAACGACCAAGCCTAATCCCTGCTCGACAACGGCTAAGAGACGCTTGGCAAAGAGCCGAGGGAAAGGAGTGTGGGGGAATCGCCACATGAATCCATCACACTCGCGCAAGTGTTCAATGATGTCATTCCGATAGACATCCACAATCCGGACCTCATGGCCCAGTTCCTGTGCCTTGGCAATCCACCGGTCCGAGAACGATTGCCTCGAACCGTTCGGAAAGATAATCTCATCGGGCTGAATGGCGATGGTAAAACTCATAGTTCTTACGATATTTCACAATTTTCTTAACAGAATTTTTCAGAAAGAGCTTTTCTGCAAAATACCTTTACTTCATTACACACGCAATGAAGTTTTAGACCTGAACAAATGACGCATCCTATGTTCGGTTCTGGAAACGATTAATCCTTTGGTCAAGAATTATACCATCGCGAATAATTGTGGCTTGATCAAGGACATGATTTGACTTTTCCTTTATCAAGTCATCTATGAAACGAGCCACAACTTTACTGATAGATTCGGACGCTGATTTGTAGAACAGCGACGGGGTGTGATCTACGGCATAGTGAAATATGCCGAGATGCAAATAGACAGGCTCGTCTATCGTAGTGGGACGGCTGCTTTCAATACACAACCCATCATCGCAGCTAATATCAACGATCATCGCGCCAGGTTTCATTTTCGCCAGATCTTCTTCGTAAATCAGGTGGTACTCATTGAAGACATTCCACAACACTGCGTTCACAACGACATCATAGCGACCTATTTCTTTACTAATTAAGTGAACGGTTTTCCGGTCATATACCGTAACATTGCAACCAAGACGCTCTAAGGTTCGGATAGCACCGCGGGCAACATTTCCACACCCGATAACTGCAACCACACTCTTATACGCCAGTCGGCCCCATTTTATAAAAGCATGTAGAACAGCGGCTTCGCCTGCAATCTCATTATTGTGCCAAAAACAATGACGTCCATTCTCGAACATTTCTTCCCACGCAATTGCAGTCATTTTGTTCTTAACCAATAAGTCGGTTATCTGTCTCCCTTGCACAGCGTGTATCCAGCCAAAGAGCAGTCTGCCGGGCCGGAAGTATTCGTCCGTTAGCATAAGCTTGCAGTTACAAATAATCGGGCATTCGCAAACCGTGCGCCGGTCCGTCACCGTGGCGCCAATGCGGCGGTATGCCTCATCATCGTATCCCACGACCTGCCCATATCCTGATTCAAATACTAGATCCTTTACATGTGTCACCAAATAAAGGTCACCTGGCAACAATGCGCGGCGAGATTCATTTTCTTTCATTGGAATGGGAAAGCCTATTTTCGGCATTATCTATTCCTTAATCTCAGAGGATGGTTTATTGTAGGTCAAACAATTTCCCGAAGAGCCTTGAAGTTTTCTATGTGCAAGGTTGTCCCTGATTTTAGAATGCTGACCCGGTTTCCCTGCATTGCCAAAACTGCCGCTATTATAGATTCCGGTTTATTGACATCCATACAACTGCGTTCTTTTTCGATGAGTAAGAATTTTCATGTGCTAAGCTTTTTAGATTTGGTCCTTATTTGCTATTTCAGGCTCTAATTACACTTTTCTACTTTCCAAATATTGCTCATGAGGATCGTGTCAATCAATTTCTTTATCACACCTTTTGTCTATAGAGCCCTCTACTGGAAATACATTCTTTAAGTTCATCTACTAATAGTTCTAAAGGTTCGTTGTTTATGCATAACCTTTTCCAAATTGCATAATTCAAAATATTCCAAAATGTCATTGCCTTTTTAGGGTCAAGAGATTGCATATCACGAATTTGTTTCTCATCAAATACTTTCGAAGCTAATGGCACCAAAGGTTCAAAAACTCCTCCTTTCTCCGACCAGAATTCATTCCGAATTCCAAATCCACTCTTGGGACGAGCAATAATAAACTCTGGAACATTACCTCGACGTGCTATTTCCTTTCGAAGTATATTCTCAGGACGTTTCATTTTTAATTTCCAAGGTATAGAAAAAACATAATTCAGAACATCTAAATCATAAAAAGGAGAATAAAGGATTCTCCCATTTTCTTCACCAATCTTAGCCCATACTGATTCAGTTATATCTTCATCGTTGAAGAGAGAATATAATGAGCAGATATCATATATCGGTCTATCTTCAAATTTTTTAATAAAATTACAGGCTTTTCGAATAATATCTTCTTCTGTTACATTGAAGTAGTCACAAACCCATTTCTTGCTTCCATAGTCACTCCAAGACCAGATGAGATTCTTTGGATCACATACTAGATGCTTTGAAGCACACTTATTTAAGGTTTCTACAAATTTTCTTCCTTTTCCAGTTATTTTGGATGCTATTCCTAAAATTGCTCTTGATTCTTTTGTTGATAACAACCTGTATAATATCTTATCCTTTAGATAAAGATAATTACGAAAGTTTCCGAAAGATGGACCAGCTCCACTTCCTAGTATTACTATTTTTTTATTCTCTGGGATTCCCTTTTTAAAAAGTGAATGTACGCATACTGTTTGCAAGTGATTGAGGGGTTCTTCAGCTTTTGATATTGATTCCAAAAAATCGATAAGGTAATCCTTGTTGGTAGATTCATAATAATGATGGTTCATCCCAAATGCTTGGGCTGCTGATATAGCGTACCTCTTTTCGGTATTTAACTTTGGATCCCCAAAGGGGTATCCAGTAGAATAGGATGTATCTGTTCCAAAATTGTCTTTACATATTGTGCACAGAATTGAGGAGTCTATACCTCCACTAAGCAATAACGCTATCTCATTTTTACAGGAATTTAACTTTTCAATAGATTTATATAGATAGTCATATGCAATTTTCGAGGAACTATAAATAGAAGCTATATTTTGATCTTTCTTAGGCAGATTGTAATGTTCTACTGATTCAATTACACACTCCCCATTCAATATCCTAATTTGCAGCTTTCCTCCTATGACAAGTCTATATATGTTTTTATACATTGTTTTAGTAGGCATAAGTTTACGATAAACAAAAAACTCGGGCAAAACTTCAGCGTTTTCTTCAATCGGCACGCCGGCTTTTCTGAGCATAGATATATGTGTGGAACAGAAAAATTCACCTTTTGAATTTAAATGATAGTAAATTGTACTACCTGATAAAGTAGACTTAAAAATGCTAAGAACATTTTTATCTTTATCATAATTAGTTTGTGAAAAGATAATATTCCCAAAGTCAGGAGAGAATACGAGCGGAGACTCAATAATCGAAAACCCATTTGATCCAGGAATGTATTTGGACAAAAAATTGTCGGTAACAATAGTTACCATTAATGAATTAATCTTAACCTCTTCAACAGAGAACGAAAGAAACCTATCTTTAACTTGGGTTCTTGTAAATGTGATTAGAAACATTTTCTGTTACTCCCTGTCCCGCAACTTGCTACCCTTTTATCTTCCAAACAATCTTATTTGGCTGAAAGACTCCTGCAAGATTCTTCAAAATATATTTATCTTCAGGATATTCTACAATCAGCCTCGGTTCTCTATATGCTACATAAGCGTTATCATGCCTTATCGTTCTGATTTGAACGTCAATATTATAGAGTCCCGGAACAAGATTATGTTCCTCCACTGAAATCTTCATATGGCCTTTTTTCCTTGTGAATTTGAAGCCACTGAAGCTCGATAGAGCACCAAAACACATAATTCCATCACTCACCCTCTTTACTAAGATTGCAACCGCACAATCTCTAATATCTTTGTCTTCCAAATCATAGTCAAAACTTAGCCGGATCGGCTGTCCATACTTTATTCTGATTTCGCCATCACATTTTTTTTCATATTTAACATTCTGAATTTTTGCGCCCCCTAAAGGAAGATACCCGAGGCACGCTGAATTCGTTTGAATGTGATTCACGCCTTTATACATATGATTCTCAAATGCATTAATGACTATGTGAGGCTTATCCAAAAGTTTGATTTTCCCGTGCAGCAAAAGAAGTACTTTATCACAAGCACTGCCTATCTTTGGCATGTGATGCGACACGAGCACAGCAGCCACCCCTTCGGTTCTAAGTTTCGAAATACGCTCCAAACATTTAGCCTGGAAAGATATGTCTCCAACTGCCAATATTTCATCTACCAACAAGATGTCTGGTTCGCAGTGAGCAGCTACAGCAAAGCCCAATCTCACGAACATTCCACTTGAATAAAATTTAACCGGAGTATTTAGAAAATCGCCGATATCAGCGAACTCAACGATAGCGTCAAATTTCTTATCAATCTCGCGTTTACCCATACCAAGGATAGAACCGTTAATATAGATGTTTTCTCTGCCCGTTAGTTGAGGGTGAAACCCGGCCCCAACTTGAATAAGGGCACTGACACGGCCTTTTATTCGAAGGTCACCTTTATCAGGTATGATGATACCATTTAGCATCTTGAGAATCGTGGTTTTCCCAGCCCCATTTGGGCCGATAAGGCCGAGCGTTTCTCCCTTTTTAAGCTCGAAAGAAACGTCATCAACCGCCCAAAACTCCTTCCGGCGCAGCCGGCCCGATTTAGGGCGAAGGCCGGACGTATCTCGCAATATGTCCCGGAAGCCGTACCACATCGAACGCTTCAGGCTCCGGCAAAACTTCTTCGACACCCCATTAACTTGGATAACAGCGTTATTTTCCAAATCCTATATCCTCTCTGCAATACGGGACATCGCCAGATGAAAGATACGCCAGGCGACCAAAAAGACCACTAAGCTCGCCACACTAACATAAAATAGCCCATCCGGCTGGCTGAGTGTGCCCTTTGTTGTCAGGTCTCGCGTGGCAATGATGAAGGGGCTGACTGGATTCAGATAGTTGATAAGTACCTTCGGCCATTGCGTAGGTGGTGGATATATGACCGGCGTCAGGAACATTGCGAAGGTCAGCACCAGCGTCAGCGAATTGCCGATGTCTCGAAAGACTCCATTAGCTATAGACAGTATGAAGCCAAAACCCACCGTCATCAGCGCCAAAGGAATTAACACGAAAGGCACCAAGATAATTGTCCACGCCGGTACAACTCCGAACCAGGCAAAAACCACTCCAATCAACACGATTCGTATCATAAAATTAAATATAGATTCGCCAAAGGCGGCAAGCACGAGAGTTTCTCTCGCAAAATTGATCTTTGTGATAATGGCGCTGGCTTGTACCAGGGACTGTGTTGTTCTGGTTAGCCCGGTGGCGAACAGTTGCCATACTGACATGCCTAAAAGCACATAGGCCGGATAAGGTATATTTGTTTCCCCAATGGGCAGTGTACCGGAGCCCTTCAAATAAGTGAAAGTAACAACCGTAACAATAGCGGGCATTACTGCCCAGACATAACCAAAAACCGACTGCCGATAACGGGCGGATAAGTCGCGCAGGAAAAGCCGCCACATTAATTCCCGGCTCTGGATAAGCTCACGCGCCATATCTCGCCACACGCGCCATCCAAAGCCTAAATGGGCATCAGGCGTATATACAACCTCTTTGGTATGCTTTGTATATTCTGCTCGCGATGTTTCCATAAATTACACTGAAAAACTCATTCTGGACAATTATTCTGTCAAAATGCCCTTTTTTGCTTCGAGTACGACAAGCAATGAGTGGGGAGTCTCGGAGATTTTTTAGGATTTCACTTGTTTTTTGGACTATCTATCGTATAATACATATC
>CAZLIO010000123.1:0-8383 GCA_964559025.1 uncultured Pirellulales bacterium
GGCCGTAATGAAAGCCATTATTTTTGATTGTGACGGCGTTCTGGCTGATACCGAAAGGGACGGGCACAGAGTCGCTTTCAACAAGGCATTTGCAAAAAAAGGATATGCGGTAGAGTGGGGTGTTGAGCTTTACGGAGAACTGTTGGAAGTATCCGGCGGTAAAGAGCGAATGAAGCACTACTTCGAGGGCTACGGCTGGCCTCGTGACATCGAAGATAAGAATGCTTCAATCAAAGAATTGCACAAGCTCAAAACGGACTTTTTTCTACAAATTATTGAATCAGGAGAACTGCCTTTACGCCCAGGCGTGGCAAGACTTGTTGATGAGGCTATCGCTGCGGATTTCACCTTGGCCGTCTGTTCTACATCCCACGAGCGGGCCGTCAATCTCGTAGTAGAGAAGCTGCTCGGTCCTGAGCGGAAGGCCCGTTTCAGTGCCATCTTGGCCGGTGACGTTGTGTCAAAGAAAAAACCCGACCCTGAAATTTATAACCTTGCTTCGGAGAGACTGGGTCTTGAGCCATCCGAATGTGTGGTGATAGAAGACAACCGTAATGGTCTGCTTTCGGCAAAAGCCGCAGGTATGTATTGCGTTATCACCACAAACGGCTATACAAAGGACGAGGATTTCACAGAGGCCGACCTTGTGGTATCCGAGCTGGGCGATACGCCGAATGTTCAGGTAACGTTGGAGAATATTAGAAATATCGTTGAGAAAAGCTAATATACATCGGGGAAAAACTATGAAAATATTTTTAGACACAGGCGATGTCGAGGCTGTACGCAAAGCATATGACACAGGCCTGATAGACGGAGTAACAACCAATCCGAGCCATATTGCAAAGACGGGAAAAAAGTTCAAGGATATTGTCAAAGAAATATGCTCAATTGTACCTGGGCCTGTCAGTGCAGAAGCATTAGCTGAGACATCCGACGGTCTGGTCAAAGAAGCTCAAGAGATAGCTGCTATTGCACCAAACATTGTAGTTAAAATACCTATGACGGTCGAGGGAATGAAGGCTGTACCTGTTCTTGAGAAGGAAAAGAACATAAAGACAAACGTTACGATGATTTTTTCTTCCACCCAGGCCTTTTTGGCTATGAAAGCCGGCGCCGGTTTCGTCAGTATCGTTTTGAGCCGGCTCGATGCCGTAGCGAACGAAAGCTATATCCTCGTGGAGGATGCCGTTACCATTAAAAACAATTACGGCTTCGACTCGGAAATAATTGCGGGTAGTATGAAGACACAGAACCATGTTCTTGCCTGCCTTCGGGCGGGTGTCGATATAGCGACAGTAAATCCTGACCTTTTCTTCCAGATGTTCAAGCACCCGCTTACGGACACAGGATTAGCACAATTTGCGAAGGATTGGGAACAAGTGCCAAAGTAAATTATGAAAAAAACAATACTCGCATTCGGTGAAGTACTCTGGGACATACTGCCATCGTGTACGGTCCTCGGCGGGGCCCCGTTTAATTTCGCTTATAGGGCGAATTCGCTCGGCGATATGGGTCTGATGATAAGCCGTCTCGGCCGGGACGAGCTCGGCCGCAAAGCCTGCGACCAAATCGTTCAACTGGGTCTGGATACAAGGTTTATTCAGTGGGATGAGCAATTTCCCACTGGTACCGTTCAGGTCAGCTTCGATGAACAGAATAATCCTGACTATTTCATCACACCGGAAGTTGCCTACGACCGGATTGAGCTGACTGAAGAGCTGCTTGAGGCCGCATCAACGGCCGACTGCCTGTGCTTCGGAACTTTGTCCCAGAGGGCCGGAACTTCACGCAAGACCATCGAGCAGCTCCTGGAAAACGCGAATGGGAGTATTAAATTCTTAGATATAAACCTCCGAAAAAAGTGCTATAGCTTGGAGACCGTGACTTTCTCTCTTCAACAGGCAGATGTTCTTAAATTGAACGAAGATGAGGCTCACCAGCTTGGTGACATGCTGGGTATCAAACACCGAAGTATTCCGGAATTCTGCCGGGAAATATCGAGTAAATGGTCTCTTAAATATTGTCTGGTGACGCTCGGTGAAAATGGGGCTTTTGCATCTTCAGACGATGGTCAAAAAGTCTATGTTTCGGGATGTAAAGTACCACTCGCGGATTCTCTTGGCTCCGGAGATGCCTTTTCCGCGGGTTTCGTGCATAAGCTCTTGCGAGATGCGTCAATCGCAGAGGCGTGTGAGTTTGGCAATGTATTAGGCGCGCTGGTCGCTGCGAAGGAAGGCGCGACGTCGTTAATAACGTTGGATGAAATAGAGATGTTTTGTAATCAGGATTGTCAGCGCTTTGTCCATCCTGATTTGAAAGCATTTACAAGCTCTTAATTTGAATATGAGTTTTACAAAATTACAGGTTAGGCATATATTATGTAAGAAAATTGTTTTTTTGATTTTCTTAAATAATCTTGTAACTGTTCATTGTGCAAGAGCTTACTGTTTGAAAAGAAAAAAACAAAAAAAACGTTTTTTTCTTTCCAAAGTATGCCTAACCTGTAATTTTACAGAAGCCTTAATTTGAATATATAAGGAGATTAAAATGAACAAGATATGTATGGGTATATGGGGGATGACAAATTTGCGGGACCGCTTTAACGTAAATGGTTTCGGAGAAGAAGTCGCGGTTATCGACCGAATCAAAAAGATTGGCGAAACAGAAGGCGTTGACGGCATCGAGCTTCACGTCCCAACGGAGATTGACGAGAAAAACGCCGATGAGATTGAGAAATTGCTCAATGACTACAACCTTCAGATGGTTCAACTTTGCGGCCATACCTGGACGGAGAGGCAATACAAATTTGGTGCCCTCGGCGATACCGATACAAAGGTGCGCTCTGCTGCTGTGGACCGGGTCAAATGGGCACTGGATATGGGTGCAAGGTTCGAAGTACCCATCAGCGTTCTCTGGCCCGCGACCGACGGCAACGATTTTCCGCTGCAAACAGACTACATTGCTCTTTACGACCGTTACGTGGATTCCGTGAATCAGATTCTGGACTATCTTCATAAGAACAATTACAACACCAAAATATGTATAGAACCTAAACCGTTCGAGCCCCGCTCCTGGATTATGATGGGGACAACCGCCGCCGCACTGAGCATCGTTCAGGAGGTTGACGACCCGAACTTCGGAATTAACATCGATGTAGGCCATAGTTTGATTGCCAAAGAGAACGTCGAGGATATGTTTTCTCTTGTCCTCCGGGCGAAAAAGTTATTTCATACACATTTTGACGATAACGACCAGCAGGCCGACTGCGATATTCCGCCCGGCTGCGCTAACTTCATTCGTCTGGTGAGTATTATCTATGTTCTTGACCAAATGGAATACGATGGCTGGTTCGGCCTGGACCTGTTCCCATATCGGGATGACCCGATAGATTTTATGAAACTGTCTGTGGAAAATCTGAGATTTGCGCAGAGCGTTGTCGACTTGATGAACAAGAAAGGAGCAAAAGAATTACGGGCCAAAGGCACAGACGGCCCGGCAATGTCCAGATTAATACGCGATTGTATCAGACAAGCAAAATAGGAGGTTACAATGAGCAGGATAAAAGGTCCCGGTATATTTCTGGCCCAGTTTTTGCGGGATGAAGAACCTTACAACAATCTTGTGAACATCAGCAAATGGGCGGCTGAGCTCGGTTATAAAGGCGTTCAGATTCCAACGTGGGATAGTCGAGTTATCGACCTTGACAAAGCCGCTAAATCCAAAGACTATTGTGACGACCTAAAGGGCACTCTCAAACAGGCAGGGCTGGAAATCACAGAGCTTGCGGCCCATCTTCAAGGGCAGGTACTGGCAATGCACCCCGCATATGAGATAGCTTTTCAAGCTTTTTACCCGCAAGGCCTGAAAGATAAGGAAAGGGCCGAGTGGGCGGCGGGGGAATTGAAAAAAGCCGTTATGGCGTCAGTAAATCTTGGTATCGATAGTGTGCCTGTTTTGTCGGGAGCTTTTGCGTGGCATATGGCGTATCCTTGGCCGCAAAGGCCGCCCGGATTGATTGAAGAAGCCTTCAAAGAGCTCCATAAACGGTGGAGGCCGGTTCTGGATTTGGCCAAGGAAAACGGTGTTGCGATATCTTTCGAGCCGCATCCCGGCTCGGACATCTTCGATGGTGCAACCTTTGAAATGTTTCTTGATATCTCAGACAACCATCAAGCTGCGTATTTGTGTTATGACCCAAGCCATTTTTTGCTTCAGCAATTGGATTATCTTGAGTTCATACAGTTGTATGGACGGAGTATTAAGTCATTCCACGTAAAGGATGCCGAATACAGAACCTCGGGGCGTGTCGGTGTTTATGGCGGTTATCAATCGTGGTCGAAGCGGGCGGGCAGGTTTCGCTCCCTCGGTGACGGCCAGGTGGATTTCGCAAGGGTATTTACCTTACTCACTGAGGCAGGCTATACCGGCTGGGCCGTCCTCGAATGGGAATGCTGCGTCAAGAGCCCCGAACAGGGTGCTGCAGAGGGCGCGCCGTTCATAGCTGACCATATCATTGAAGCTACTGAAGTAGCTTTTGACGACTTCGCCGGCGGCCAAACAGACGTCGAGCAGAACAGGAAGATTCTCGGCCTAAGTTAACGTAAAACCCGTTAGAGAACTCCATTGGCTAACGGCCTGTGCTGAGAGTGGCTCTCTCTAAAGGGGTAAAGGAGATTTTCAATGAAGCGAATTTCGATAGCTATCATACTCGTGTGGATAGGTTCTCTTGTCCAGGCAGAACCTGGGCCTGGAGATGTTTTTCGTGAATATAAGTGGCGGCCTGAAGGAAAATGGCAGCGGGTAACCGGTCCGGAGGCAACAGCCGAAGGGGCAAAGGAATTTCTGCCCAATTCCGTAAACAATATTCGCATCGATGACCTGGACGAAGCCGTTAAAGTCGAAGCATACATTGAAATGCTGTTATGTCACGGTGGAACAGTGGACAAAAAAATCCGTCTTAACGCAAATCCCTGGATACCCATCCCCGAATCATCCCTTATTCCGGGCAAGGCGGGACAAGGTCCGCCGAATTCGGAATACCAGTATATGCGCTACCCAAGCGTTCGTATTCCTATGAAATATCTGCGAAAGGGAAATAACACGTTTGAATTTACATGCAGCCCGGGAACAGCGTTGGGCGGGTGGTGGCCACAGTGGATTCTTTACGGCGTAACGTTCAGGGTTTACTATGACAATGCCAGGCCCCATCCGACCGGCACAATCACAAAACCATCTGGTGGTTCTACCATCAGCGAAGCATCTGTTTTAGAGGCCAAGGCCACAGGCCCTCGTCCGATTAAGCAGGTTGACTTCATCGGTTTCTATGAGGATTTCAACTGGGAAGGTGACGGCAGCTACCGCCAATGGCACTACCGTTATTTGTACAACGAAATAAAAAATCACATCGGGACGGCTACGAACAAGCCCTACAAAGTGACATGGGACAATTCCTGGATTCCCACTCAGGACCGGCCTATGAAGATAATGGCTCGAATTGTTGACGCTGCCGGAATGTGCTATATGACGACAGCGGTGGAAAATACCCATCTTGTTCGCGACAAAACAATCCGGATGTATAAGCCGTACAACGTTCCTAAAAGGTGGTCAACTCGGGTGGGCAATACGCATAAGTGCAAAACCGATGTGAACGATGACTTAAGCAAAGCCGTCGCCGCAAAAATCATTATGTCCACCTGGAACGGAGTCGCAGCGGACGAAATTGGAATAAACGACAAGAAGGTAGTAACAAATGTTGGCAAGAACCATGATTTAAGCTATGACGAGTTCGAGGTTCCGCTGAATCTAATCAGGCCCGGCACGAATACTCTATACACCCACAGCTCAACTACTCATCACGGTATTGAGGTCCAGTGGCCCGGTATGGTTCTCATAGTAAAATACAATGAACCCGAAGGCGGACTGGATCCAAACTGAAATAAACCTATGTTGAATGATTAGCGGAAATATCCGTTCAATTTTAATCTTTCGGAGGTAAAGAAAATGCGTGCAATAAGATTTCTTACATACGTTAAGAGAATATCGGTTCTGACAAGTTTTTTCTGCTTTGTTCTTCCTGCCTTTTCCAGCCAGATACAGTTCGAGCATGTTGTCATTGACAAAGATGCCATCGGGCACAGAGAGGTCGGCGATATTGACGGAGACGGTTTCAATGATATAGCGGCAGTCAATACTGGAACCGATGAGCATTCAGTGGTGTGGTATAAGTATCCCAGCTGGAAAAAATATACTATCACCGACATCAGTGAATTCAGTGACTACAATGCATATCGTTCCTGTGACATGGAGCTTGCTGATATAGATGGTGACGGGGATTTGGACCTTGTGGGAAGAATCGGCAGGCCGGAGGATGATAAGTACGGAATCAATTGCTGGTTTGAGAATCCCAGGCCCAACAAGAATCCGGCAAAAGACCGGTGGCAACGCCATGATATCGGCGAGAGTTATTATGCAAAAGATTTGGAAGTAGCGGATTTGAATCGTGACGGCAAATTAGATGTGGTCTCGCGAGCTCTGAACGCCAAACTTCATATCTATTTGCAGGAGGGTTCTTCCTGGAAAGAGAGGGTGCTTGAGATAACACATCACGACGGTATGGATGTGGGAGATATGGACAGGGATGGTGACCCTGATATAGTGCTTAACGGTTACTGGATTGAGACACCGGATGACCCATTGGACGGAAGATGGGTCAGGTATGACTTTGATAACAAATGGTACACACAAAAAACCGGCGATAACGGGCGGTGGTATGATAACAATTGCAAGGTTGTTGTTGCCGATATGAACAAGGATGGTTGCCTGGATATAGTGATCGACCAGGCCGAGGACAAGGGCTATCCCGTTTCCTGGTACCAGGCTCCTACTGACCCTAAAAACGGCAAATGGATCGAACATGTGATCGCCCAAGTAGACAAATGCCACAGTCTTAAGGTTGCTGATTTCGATAATGATGGTGATTTGGATGTTTTGGCGGGCGAGATGCCCAACATCCCGAAAGAGGCCCCGCATCCGGTGCTCGTTTTCATCAACCAGGGTAATGCCCTCAAATGGAAGCAACAACTACTTGCCAAACGTGGTAACTACAGCGCTCAGGTTGGAGATATTGACAATGATGGTGATATAGACATCATTGGTCTTCGCAATCACAATTCTGCCCCAATCGAAATGTGGAGAAATAAAACGAGTGATAACAAACTGTCTCTGGATGATTGGACATACATCGAGGTTGACAATAAGCGAGGCAAATGGGGCGATTGGGATGAGCCGAACTGGCTGAAGTACTTCGGACTGGCTATGGCCGACGTCACCGGTGACGGATACAAGGACATTATTGCCGGGCGTTATTTCTACCGTAATCCCGGCGGCAATATGAGCGGCAGATGGCAGCGCATCACCTTCAGCATCAATGTGGATGGTATGCTCATTGTCGATGTTGATGGTGATTCTTTTACTGATGCTATCGCCGAAGCCCTGCCGGATGTATATTGGCTCGAAGCCGAAGACAGACCAGGCAATTCCTGGAAAGCGAAAAAAATCGGCACGTTACCCAAAACCAGCCACGTCAACGGCCAAGGATATATGCTGGGTCAAATCATCGCCGGCGGCAAACCTGAAATAATCCTCGCCTGCGGCGATGGCATCTACTATTTCCAAATTCCTGAAAATCCTGAGAACGGAAACTGGCCCAAAACCAGAATCGCCTCCGAAACTATGGACGAAGGTATCGGAACCGGTGACATTGATGGCGATGGCGACATTGACATTGCAGCCGGTAAAAAAGAGGGAGAAACCTTTATGGTGATGTGGCATGAGAATCCCGGAAATGGTAGCGCCGACTGGAAAGGTCATCTGGTTAGTCAAACCGCTTTCGCACCCGACCGTATTGTTATTGCCGAAGTAAATGGTGATTCTCGCCTCGATATTGTGGTCTCCGAGGAAAGGTATCCCGGCCCCGACCCAGACGCCAGTTTGTATTGGTTCGAGCAGCCCCGTTATCCAAAAAGCCAGACCTGGAAAAAACATATCGTCGTCACGGAATACTCCCTTAATAATCTGGATGTGGCCGATATGGACAGAGATGGTGACTTCGATGTTATTACGTGCGAACACAAAGGCCCTAAGGGTAAATTCCGACTGCAAATTTTTGAAAACGACGGAAAAGGAAATTTCACCGAGCATATTGCCGACCGCGGCAAAGAAAGCCATCTCGGCGCCAAGGTAGCGGATATGGATAATGACGGTGACCTGGATATTGTCAGCGCTGCCTGGGACAACTATCAGTTCCTGCACCTCTGGCGTAATGATAACAAGGCTTCTGCAAAATTACAGGTTAGGCATACTTTGGAAAGAAAAAAACGTTTTT
>CAZLIO010000124.1:0-8283 GCA_964559025.1 uncultured Pirellulales bacterium
AAATACCCGGCCCGGACGGCGTGGCCCACTGCAGCGTCCTGCTCAACCACCAGCTTATGGTCCTGGCAGTAATCGCCATAAATCTCGCGCCTATCAGATTGGCCGCGCTCATCGAGGAAGAATTTCGCGAGTTTGAGGTATTTCTCGTCGCCGGTTACACGATACAACTTCACCAGGCCTATCTCTATCTCCTCGTGACCGGGCACATCATGTTTCTTATCGGGACCGAAAACCGAGTCGATGTAATCGGCAAGCCGGATTGCAACATTAAGAATTTTTCTTTTTCCGGTAGCCTGGTAGTACGCGACGGCGCCTTCGAAGAAATGGCCCGCACAGTAAAGCTCATGTTTATTGCGAACATCCGTCCAGCGTTTTTCCGGCTGTCGTTCGGGCAGAGAATAAAAGGTATAAAGATAGCCGTCCTCCCATTGGGCCGCCGCGATTTTGTCAATCACACCGTCAACGTATTTTTCAAGCTCCGGGTCGGGATGACTTTTCAACGAATATGCGGCCCCCTCTATGACCTTATATAGGTCGGAATCGTTAAAGTAGATGCCTTCGAACTTTCCTTCCATCAGGCCGCCCGCCTTCGCAAAGTTATCGATTCGGCCGGTCTCTTCACACTTTTTGAAATCGTAGGGCACTGTTACCTTACGGTTGGTCTCCATCCGCGGCGCCCAGAACTCATCGGCGATAACCACATCGGTAAACGCAACAGCCCGCAATTGACTCGACTCCTGCATCTGGCAGCCTGCTAAAAATACGAACATCGCTACAATTGCAATCCACAGGATGCCTTTTGGTATTGCAAAAAAAAACTTTCTGAATAATCGAATCTTTCCCATTTCCTTACGCTCCTTTTCTATTTTCCCGGCAGAACTTACCCATCAGCTCCATTGCCCTGTTCATCCTTTCAGCCGAGCCGTCCATCTTTGCGTAGGCATCCACTAATTCCATCAATCCAGCATCCGGCTCAACCTGCCCATATTTGTGTGCGACATTGACAATCGCAACATCAAGGCCGTACTCGGCCGCCTTTGCAAGGTAGGCTCTGCAGATCCCGATCCTTCGGCCAGGCAGGTCACGGACGCAGTTGCTAATACCAAGCGAGCAATGTACACCCTTGAACTGCACATCGCCTTTGATTTTCTTTATCGTCTCGAATGCCCTGTACGTATAACCCGGAACATTCGCCTCCATCGGCATATCTATCGCTAACGGAAACACGGTCGAGTCGAAGAATATTTCGCCGGGCGTAAAGCCGTATTCGCCGACCGCCCTGGCAAAAATCTGCTTAGCTAAGGAATACAGCTCATCAACCGAGTGCGAGCCGCCCGGCCCGGTCGGTGTTCCTTCGCCGACCAAAAGACCGATGAACGCAAAATCGAAATCTTTCTTTAGCGGCAATATGTCCTCCATCGTATAAACCTTGACCGAGTTTATAAGTGGCTGTTTAACCTGGCCGCCGGCATTATACCACTCCTTCAGGCCCGCTATCAGAACATCGTTGTTACTGCTGTCGATACAAATCGGCACGCCATTGCCCCACTTACGAACCATTCGGACGTACTCGACCATCATATCAACGCAAAGCTGTGGCTCGTCCTCACCAAAGGCATCGAGATTGACCGCCATATAATCGGCCCCGTCAGCAGCCTGTGATTCAATTAAGCC
Source organism: uncultured Pirellulales bacterium (assembly GCA_964559025.1). Taxonomy (GTDB): domain Bacteria; phylum Planctomycetota; class Phycisphaerae; order Sedimentisphaerales; family Anaerobacaceae; genus NIOZ-UU13. The sequence continues at coordinate 1,675 of CAZLIO010000124.1, forward strand.
CTTAATATAATTCAATGGCTCGCTTGTCATCGAATAGGCATTGGGGCCGAGTTCCCCCAGCTGCTTCATTATCATGCCGGTCTTCGGAATCGAAGCGTGGATCGATTCGCCAATAGTAATCAGCGGTTTCTTCATCGTACTGTCCTTAATAACAAAAATCTAAAACGCCTGCTATTTTATTTATAGCCTGTATTTACAAACACTTATACAATCCCAGTGCCTCTTTTGTGTTCTATGTTAGTGTTGCAGTGACTTGTACAATTGCCACTGTTGGCTTTTTTGCGTTGTGGATAACCTGTTGATAACCCAAAATCCACCCCTCAAGCCACTTCTCAGTAACACAGATAAATGCCAGACAAAAAAGATTGAATTTTTGAACCGCTGCCTCTGCGACTTGCTCAAAGACCAAACTTTTTCCCGTAACTTATTTCTAATAAAGAGCTTACATTTACAGACAAAACCGCCTCTCAAAGTCGTCTAAATTTGACATCCTGCGAGCCCTCAGAATGCCCAGATTACGCTGGATTTGCAACAGACTCGTGAAAATTTATCCTGTTAGTGGATAAATCATGGAAAAATTTTTCATAATTCTTATATCAAGAGTAAATACACACCCTCCAGAATGTTTAGTGTTCCGATAAAACCGTAATTTTTCCGTCACCAAAACACTTCCTTAACCGCCGTGCTTGTGGATGGCTCGGAGCAACCACCCGTAACCAACACTCATTTATCGTGTTACAGACCACCAACATAACCTCTCAATACTCAACCGCCACTAAAGTTCGCGGCGTTATCCTGGAAAAATTCAACCTCCTCCGGTTACTGGAAAAATTCGCATCTCCATCTATCGGCAGAACCAGCGTCTTACGTGCCGTAACAGGCTTAGAGAATTCGAGAACCGCATCGACCGGCTCATCATTGAAATTCTCAACAATCAGACAATCCTCGCCAATTAAGTACAAGGCTACTTTGTTCGGGGCATCAAACCTTATTCCCAATGGCGCCAACAATTTGTCCCTGATGGGTTTGAGTTGCTCTCGATTCAGCTTAAGCAAGCCGCGAGGATTCCCATTGACCTTCAGGATGATTAAGTCTTCATCATCAAAATTCACATTATCTAACCGCCTGGCCAGGCCATCTGTCATAAGCACGGGCTTTTTAGCAGCGAGCATTTTCTCGAGTTTCTTGGTCAAGTTCGGGTCTTTGATTGCGTGTACCGAGAAAAACGCAGCCTTCGCATCAGAGCGAATCTCTGCGGTAGGCACAAGCGGCAATCCCAACATCCCCACGAAATCGAATATGTATTGCTCATCATAAGCATCGCTGTTTGCCGGCTTTGGAGCAAGAACGCCTTTGAGAGGTTTATTCCGCACAAAACCGGCGAGTTTGAATAATCCGGGAATCTCCGTCCGTAATTTATCAACATTTGCCGGCCCGGTATCCCGCAACAGTGACCCATAACAAAACAACAGCATCTCCTTGGCATCTGCCAGTACCGTCTGACGCGCCTGCTCCACGTATGTATTTTCCGTGGTCCCGTAAGGGTCAAACCACCCGCCGCCCGTTTTCGAGCCGCCTATCTCGCCCAGCCATCGCATAATGTAGTAAGCTTCGTACTGAACTTTTCCTCCCCAGCGCTTATCATCATAATCGCGCGTCTCGGTGCCGACCCAGATTCTATCGTAGTCGGCTGTTTGGCGTGAAACCTCATACCCGCGATTGTGGAAATTGTCGTACCATTGAGGATATTTGATTATGATTTTTACATTCGGATTGACCGCCCTCGCCGGCCTTAATATCCTCTCACGGCTCACCCCGACCATAAGCTCACAGCGGTAATCGGCCCACGTCCGGCCGCCGCGTGCCTTTTCGCACTCATCGCATTGGCAATCGGTGAAAAGAAAATCGTCAATCATAATCTCATCGAATATCGAGGCCGTGTATTCGAAGATTTCCTGCAAGCTCTTTTGCGTGCCCTTATTGGTATAACAGGAAATCAGGTTCCAGCCTGTCGATATCTTACCGACCTGCGTGGTCGTAACGCAGCCCGAAATCTCAAAGCCTTTTGCTTCAAATCGGGATTTCGCTCGTTCCAAGGTTCTTCTCTCGGCGGTATATCGGCTTCTGAAAGTTTCAATGAAAACATGGGTAACGCCGGTCTTCTTACACCAGTCGATTGCCTTACTTATGCCCTCCTCGGTACCCAAATGGTCACGCACATTCTGCGCCGTAAACAGCGTAGCTATCTTCAAAAGACCCTTATTTTCATTTGCCAAATCCCATAGCGATTGAGATTGACACCTCAAGGTCGCTAACAAAACCAACCCCGCAACAGCACATTTCAAACGCCTTGACTTAATCATTTCCATATCTCCCTGAATAATTGAACTCTACATTATTAAAAAAAGAGCATCCCGCCTTTCAGTCAAGGACCCTTTCCAACAGGCCGAAGCGGGCACATCCACCTTAAACCCCGACCTGAGCTCGTTAAAGGCTTGTTCGTGGTTGTTGTAATCAGCCTTTGTCGAAAGCCGCGATTTTCTCTTTCAGTTCATGGCAGGCCGCTGCCGGGTCACTGGCTTTCGTCACCGCAGCACAAACCGCAATCGCTTTGGCACCAGCTCTCAAAACATCTTCCACATTGTCTAATGTTATACCGCCGATAGCCACATTACAAACACCGGTATCGGTAAGTATCTCTGTGCCCTTACTGACATAGTCCAGGCCAACCGCCTTAGCAGCTGGTTTCGTCTCGGTGGCAAAGACCGGCCCCAGAGCAGCGTACGTAGGCCGCTCCTCGCAGGCGACACGCAATTGCTTGAGCGAATGTGTACTTTTGCCGATAATCAGCGGAGCTAACTGGAGCTTGCGTGCACATTCTACGGGCAAATCATTCTGGCCAAGATGAACACCATCGGCACCTGAAGCTACTGCAATATCAACCCGGTCGTTTATTATGCTAAGGACGCCGGCGTCTTTGCATATCCGCACAAATTCGACAGCAACGGCGAAATGCTTGTCGTCATCGATGGCCTTTGCACGCAGCTGGATGCAATCGGCACCGTCGGCTGCACACTTGCATGCCAAAGAAATAACATCCGCCGGCAGGTTGCTGGTAATTATCACGTACAGCCTGACACCTTGGAATTTCTCAAAAGCATCGCTGAAAAGAACAATGTCCTTCTCCAGAGTATAAGCAGTGTATCTCAGATTTTCGATCGTCTCTGCTACCAATCGGTCTTGCGTCTGGGTCATCTCAGCAAGCACCCGCAGCGCCTCGGTCAGGCGTTTGCAGCCGGCTGTAAAACAATCCTTTAGATTGCCCCGCGCAAGCTGCCGCTCGACCGTCTTTCCAAGACCGACATCACCGAGCGTATCTCTGCTTGAGATAAGCCGGCCGGCATCGAGCTTACCAATAGCTGCTGAAAGCTGGTGCCGGATCTGCTTGGCTCGTTCGGTAAGCGGCACCGAATTCAAAGAGAATCTGCAAAACTCTTCTACTACGCGAATCGCTTCACGAGCACGGTTAAAATTAGCATCGATAATTCTATAAACCGCCTGCTCCATAACGACCCTGATTATACGACCAGGAACGGATATTTAGTAGCCAAAAATTACACGAAACAGCCAAGAGCTAAAGTATTCAGCAACATCTAATTTGATTTCTTCGAGACATGTTTGTGGTAATATAAGATTTGTCTTTGCGCAAGTAAAAAAAGGCGGAGCCGACCCTCCTCCAGGGCGACCCCGCAAAAAAATAAAAAATATTAACAAAACCGGCTAAGCTGATTCTGAAATTTCTTAAAATCGGGCGGACATGTCCTCCTCCGATACGTTTTTAGGCCGTCCGCCCAATATAGCTACTTATAAACAAGGACGAAACATAATAAAACTGCAAAAAATATGCCAATAAAAAGGAATTAAGACGGAACACAACCACAGTTTGGCTTAACTTCTTATAATAAAATCTGTTACGTTCACAAAAGACGTTCCGGCCACAAAAATGATGGTGTTGTATTTTAACACTATGTTGTTATTTGTCAACACTTATTATTCCCATCCAGCCCAATTTTACGCACCCAGTGCCATAAGGCGCTATATAGTAGGTTTGCTTATTCGGTGTTTACAAAATGCAACGTGGGGTGAATAAAATGAACAAATTCACCAAGTTTGCGGGATTTTCAAAGCTCAGCAAAGCTGTCTGAGTGTACTTTTGACGCAAGCATCAAGTTTGTCACCACTGTGTTACTTTTTGTAATATTTAGCAGAGCAAATCCGATTTGTCCAGCGGCAAAGCCAGTGGCCAAAAAGAACTTCCTTGCCGGTTCTCTGCTGGTCAAGCTGAAAAATTGTGCTCTTCCGCCACGCCACAATCTCATCAGCAATCCTCTGGGTCTGCTCTTCAGGCAGTTCCAGCCTGACCAGCTCAAAAGGATCCGTGTTAATGTCATAAACGCAGGCTGTTTTGTCTGTTGGATTATATATGAGCTTACGTCCGCCTCTTATAAAACCCGCAGGGCCCTCCTGCATCCAGTTGGAAAAATACACCTTGCGGCCATCAGGTATAGAACCAAGAACATTAACGCCGTCAAAGCCAACAGCTCCTGTCTCGAAACCTAATAGCTCTAGAAGGGTTGGCGCCAAATCAACAGAGCTGACTGGTTCGGCAACCTTAGCTCCCGGCTCTACCAGAAACGGAGCACGCAGGCAAAATGGAATGCGCAGGACCTCCTCGAAAGCTATCAGCGCATGCCCTGATTGACCGTGCTCGCCGAATGCTTCACCATGGTCTCCAATAACACAAAAAATCGTTTTATCTGTAAGATTCAGCCTGGACAACTCCACATCCAGAGCAGCTAAGAATTTATCGGTATAACGAATCGCCTGTCGATAGCGCTCCTCCACTGGCTCCTTGGCCGGCGTGTCGAACCACCCAGGAACCTCATAAGGGTCATGAGTAACCGAGCAAAGAATCGTAAGGAAAAACGGCCTCTCGTCCGCTTGTATCCATTCCGTGACCGGCTTTAACATTGAGAATTCATCGCACGCCAAATAACCAAGAAAGCTGTTAGGGTCACCCAGGTCGTCCCTGGCCCAGAATTTATCAAAGCCAAGATTGTACACCAGCCCGGGACGAGATTCAAAGTCGCCCATTGCCGATTGAAAAAACGCCGTCCGATAATTCAGCTTATATCTTAGAATCGTGACAATATCTGCATAGGGTCTTACAACAGGAACCGCCTCGGCAAGATCGTGGGAAGCAGAAGGAAATCGGCCGGTTAAAAGTGCAAAAAGCGCCTTTGTGGTATGGGTTAACGATGAGCGAGCATTTGAAAATTCAACCCCACCCTCAGCTAAAGTCGCAAGGTATGGCGTTAATTTATTTCGTTTGTCCGCAAGTGAGCTGTACCGGTATTGAATGCCTTCGAGGACAACTATGACTACGTTTCGGTTTAGCTGTTGTGGTTTTCTTGTAATCTCGAGCTGGTCGATGTTGGGAATTTTACGCTCAGGTTTAACCGACAAGCGATAATCGGATGTAACAATGCTGAATATCGCTCGCAGGTGGCAATTGTAGTACAGCCCCAGGGAGGCTACTTGCGGAGAGCCGCCTCTGGGCACTGCGCCACGGGCCACAACACTAATAATAATAACAATGATAGAAATGACGACTCTGCTGAAAAAACGCCTGCGATTGTAAGCCGGGGACAATGGATTTGCCAAAACAATAAAGAAGAAGGTAAGAGCAACCGCACTGGGACAAAGCAGAATAATCGCTGCTCTTGGCATTTTTATAAGGTTAACACCGATAATACACAAAGTATTCAATGGCGACCGGACTAATGGCAAAAGAACTCTGGGTAGTATTTGTGTCCCTGTTCTGATTAGCCAGCCGGCATTCATAACCGACCATGTGCACACAACGGCGGCAATAATAGTGGCCGTGCGCAGGACCCATTTCTTGGGCCATCGAAAACAAACCAGCGCCAAGATAACCTCAACAAACAACAGAAAGGAAATATCAGCAAGAACCCAGCCTATATATTCACTGACTAAGTTGTAACGCAGCGAATGGAATAATTTCACTAACATCGTACAAAATAACGCACCGAACATAATAACACTGTAAGCACGAGAGGCTAAAAAATAATATAGGCGGCGAATAGACAAAGCTTGTCTAATCTTGGGATTGGAATGCGAACGCTCATAAGTCATAGCACGCCAAGATACTAAAAGTGTCAATAAATAGCAACCTATTGCTGATATTAAAAAATTCACGGTGGCAATTCTTAATAATAACTATTAATAAACTAAAGGTAGTATTATTAGTCATATAGCCGGTTAAATTGTTACATCTGCCGGATAGCCGGGCGTTAAAGCTTGATAGGACCGATAGTTAGGGAGAAGATATTCGAACGTATCCTTGTGGAAAACCTGTTATATTTCTTATTATATTCGGGTGTAAAACTCACAAAAACAGTAGCTGCTTAATATCGCAATGTTAGTTCGTGATGGTTCTAACACACTTACTAACAGCTTATCTGATATTCAAAGCTTAGTCGTGTTAGTAAATATTTCAGGTTTTTTTGCAGAATTGAATTTAAATAT